>JAHEXO010000285.1:0-3648 GCA_023252065.1 Nocardioides sp.
GCCCGGTCACCTACGTCGCGCCGAACATGGTCGACGGACGGGCCGACACCTGCTGGCGTGTCGCAGGCAACGCGAGCGGCACCGTGCTCACCTTCACCCTGGCGCAGCCGACCACGCTCACCCGGGTCGGCCTGATCAACGGCTACGACAAGATCGCCTTCTCCCACGGCCATCCTGTCGACTGGTACACCGGCAACCGCCGGGTCCTGTCGGTCGACTGGGTCTTCGACGACGGGACCACCGTGTCCCAGCGGCTGGCGTCCTCCCGCACCATGCAGCGGATGGCGATCGACCCGGTGAGGACGCGGACCGTGAAGCTGCGGATCACCTCGGTGAGCCCCCCGGGTCGGGGCCGCGCCGCCCGTGACGACACCGCGATCTCCGAGGTGTCGCTGCGCGGGACGACCGGCTAGAGCCGCGCCAGGACGGTCGCGGCCCGCTGCGCATCGGCCGGGCTCACGTCGAGGTGGGTCACCAGGCGGACGGCGTGGGGTCCGACCTGCGAGACCAGCACGCCGGCCTCCCGGGCAGCGGCGACGAACGCCGGCGCGTCGGCGCGGGGCACGACCACGATGTTGGTCTCGACCGTCGCCGGGTCGACCCCGCAGGCCTCGGCGAGCACCCGGGCATGCGCGTGGTCGTCGGCCAGCCGCTCGACGTGGTGGTCCAATGCATGGGCGCCGGCCGCGGCCAGGACGCCGATCTGGCGCATCCCCCCGCCCATCCGCTTGCGTCGCACCCGCGCCTGCGCGATCGCGTCGGCGCTGCCGACCACCAGCGAGCCGACCGGAGCCCCGAGCCCCTTCGACAGGCACACGGACAGCACGTCCACGCACGCGCCGTACGACGCGAGCGGGACGCCTGAGGCGACGTGGGCGTTCCAGAGCCGGGCGCCGTCGAGGTGGAGGCCGCACCCGACCGAGTCGGCCCAGGAACGGAGGGCCTGCAGGTCCTCGAGCGGGAGGACCGTGCCGCCGGCGAAGTTGTGGGTGTTCTCGACCGAGACCGCGGTGGTGCGGACGAAGAACGGCCCCATGTCGGGGGCGTACATCTCCTGGATCGCCTCGAGGTCGATCTGCCCGCGCGGGTGGCGCCAGGTGCGCATGGTGAGGCCGGTGACGGCACCGTGGGCGCCGAGCTCGGCCCGGGCGATGTGGGCCGACGCCTCGCAGAGCACCTCCTGGCCGGGGGCGACCAGCGACGCGACGGCGAGCACGTTGGCCATCGACCCGGTAGGTGTGAAGAGCGCCGCCTCCTTGCCGAACAGCTCCGCCACGCGCTCCTGAAGGGCGTTGACGGTCGGGTCCTCGCCGAAGACGTCGTCACCCACCTCGGCCTCGGCCATCGCCCGACGCATGTCGTCGGTGGGGCGGGTCAGGGTGTCCGAGCGCAGGTCGATGGTCACGGGAACGGATGCTACGCAGGCGGCGCGAGGTCAGGAGACGCTGACCGTCACCACGGGCGACCAGCCCGAGGTGTGCCCGCCGTGATGGGTGCGGGCGCGGAGCCCGTAGCTGCCTGGCTTGGCCGGGTGGAACGACCCGCCCACCCGCGAGGTCGCCCGGTGCAGCGACGCCCACGAGGCCGACCCGGGTCGGCGTACCTGCACGTCGACGGTGAAGCCGGTCGGCATCGCGGAGGCCCACCGCAGGTGCCAGCCCTGCGCCGCGGAGCCGGCGGCCGTCATCGGGGCGACGACCTTGCCGTGCATGGAGGCGTGGATCCGGCAGTGATAGGGGTAGCTCCCGGCCGTCGCGAAGGTGTGACCGTACGTCGCGCCGCCGCTGCGGACCCGGCTGTCCCAGAAGCCGTTGTCCGAGGTGGTCGTGTGGTTCATGGGCTCGGGGAAGGTCCACACGACCCGGCCGCCGAGCGGGACCGACAGCCGTTGGGGGGTGAACGCGAAGTGGGCGACCGTGACGGCACCCGCGGCCCGGCTCTCCGCGACCGTCCGCGCGTGGCCGGCGGGGCCGGCGACGACCAGGGCGGCCGGGCCCAGGGTCAGGACGGCGGTCAGGGCGACCGCCCTGCCGGTCAGGCGGGAGGGACGTGCTCGGCGCAGGAAGGACGACATGGCCGTCACTACGGAGCGGGAGGCGCTGTGGTTAAGTCCAGGGTTCAGTCGAGGTGGTGCAGCCGCGGCCACAGCACGTCCCACGACGCGACCGGGCCGCGGCAGACCGCGACCGGCTGTCCCTGCTCCTCGTTGTCGACGTCGACGCCGAGATCGAGGTGGTCGACGACGCGGCAGGTCGAGAACAGGCGCCGCGCCTCGTCGTACTGCCCGCCGACGACGACCATGCTGGTCACGGATGCCGGTGGGCGGGCCTGGTCGTAGAGCGCGTTCTGGGCGCTGAAGACCGGCACGTCGGGCGCGAAGTGGTGCACCGCACCGGCCTCGCCGTAGTTGGAGGTGAAGACGGCTGCCGAGGCGGGGTCGGGCAGGGCGTCGTAGGCCTTCGTGACCTGGCGGACGTAGGTGGGCCAGCCGACGGAGTCGCCGACGATCGGGTTGATCCCGGGAATGGGCGTCGCGCCCACCGTGCCGACGGTCAGCAGCGGGAGCCCGATGAAGGCCGAGACCAGGGCGTTGAGGGCGAACAGCGCCGCCCAGACCCGGCCGAGATGTCGCTCCATGGCCACGATGCCGGCGGCGAACGGCAGGGGCAGGAGGAAGACCGGGTAGTGCGGCTGGGTGCCGCCGACGAAGGTGAACACCAGCAGCACGGCGAAGGCGACGACGAAGAACCGGAGCCGGGCGTCGCGGGCCAGGGCGACCAGGCCGGCGACCCAGATGACCACCAGCGGCGGCCCGAAGAGCACGACGAGCAGGGGGAACATCGCGATCCGGGTGTCGGTGGCGTTGTTGGCCGCGAGTGCCCGGCCCATGTCGCCCTCGGGCCAGCCGTTGAGCACCTGGTAGAGCTCGTTGGGCAGCGCGACGAGCACGGCGACCAGCGCGCCACCGAGGACGTACGGCGAGAGCAGGCGCCGGCGCGGTCCGACCAGGAGCAGCCCCAGGGCGATGCCGGCGACGAGGACTCCGACGAGGAGACGGTTGTAGGTCGCCAGGCCGGCCAGGGCGCCGGCGGCCAGCCACCAGCGCGGCCGGTCGCGCAGCTCGGCCTTGAGGATGCACAGGCAGATCGCCGGCCACAGGGTCAGGTCGGCGGTCGAGGTGAGGAACACGTGGCCGAGCACAGTGACCGCCGACGTGGTCGCCACGCCCCAGGCGGCCCAGGTCTGTGCCTTGGCGCCGCCCCCGAGCTCGCGGGCGAGGAGCGCGGTGAGCAGGACGCAGCCGGCCGAGAACAGGGTGGCAGGCACCCGCAGCAGCCACGGCCCCCCGTCGTACAACGCGGTGATGGCGTGGGAGAGCAGCGGCGTGAACGGAGGCTGGTCGACGTAGCCCCACGCAGGGCGCAGCATCGAGAAGTAGAGCTCGTCGCGGTGGTAGCCGTAGCCGTTGCTGAGCAGGGACAGGACCACCACGACCACCACGACCGGCGGCAGGATGCGCCGCCAGGCGATCGGTGGTGTGTCCCCGTACACCCGGTCAGTCTGCCGGAGTCAGGCGGAGCGGAGCATCTCGGCCACCAGGAACGCCAGCTCCAGCGACTGCACGCGGTTGAGTCTCGGGTCGCAGAC
>JAHEXO010000285.1:3658-4332 GCA_023252065.1 Nocardioides sp.
GCGAGGTCGAGCTCGGCGACCTCTTCGCCACCGCCGACGCACTCGGTGACGTCGTCACCGGTCAGCTCGACGTGGATGCCGCCGGGCCAGGTGCCGAGCGAGCGGTGGACGTCGAAGAAGCCCTGCACCTCGGTGATCACGTCCTCGAACCGGCGCGTCTTGTAGCCCGTCGAGGTCTCGAAGGTGTTGCCGTGCATCGGGTCGCAGACCCAGGCGACGTCGAGCCCGGCCGCGGCGATCTTCTCCACGAGCCCTGGCAGCGCGTCGGTGATCCGGCCCGCGCCCATGCGGGTGATGAAGGTCAGGCGGCCGGCGCGGTTGTCGGGGTTGAGCCGGGCCGCCAGCGCGATCAGGTCGTCGGGGCTCGAGCGCGGGCCGACCTTGACGCCGATCGGGTTGTGCACGCGGCTGAGCAGCTCGACGTGCGCCCCGCTCAGGTCGTTGGTGCGCTCGCCGATCCACACGAAGTGGGCGGAGACGTCGTAGGGGTTGCCGGTGCGGCTGTCGATGCGGGTCAGCGCGTGCTCGTACTCGAGGATCAGCGCCTCATGGCAGGTGTGGAAGTCGACCCGGTGGAACTCGTCGGGGTCGGCACCGATCGCGGACATGAAGCTCATCGCCCGGTCGATCTCGGAGGCGATCTTCTCGTAGCGCTTGCCGACCGGCGAGTGGGA
>JAHEXO010000286.1 GCA_023252065.1 Nocardioides sp.
GACACGACGTACGTCGCGATCCAGTCCGGTGTCAGCGACGCGTCGTCGACCAGCAGCCCGCCCCCGGCCTCGATCACGGCGCGGGCGTTGAGGGCCTGCTCGCCGTTGCCGATCGGCAGTGGCACGAACACCGCCGGCAGCCCGACCCCCGACACCTCGGTGACCGTGTTGGAGCCGGAGCGGCACAGCACCGCGTCGGCGGCGGAGTAGGCGAGGTCCATCCGGTCGACGAAGCCCAGCGTGACGTAGGGGACGCCGGTGTCGGGCGCGACGGTCTCGTGGGCCGGCCCGGTCACGTGGAGCACCTGGACCCCGGCGTCGGCGAAGGCATGGGCGGCACCGAGGACGGCCCGGTTGAGCGAGCCGGCCCCCTGCGACCCTCCGGTGACCAGCAGCACCGGCAGGTCGGGCCGCAGCCCCCACACGGCCAGCGCCTCCGCACGATGGGCGGGCCGGTCGAGGGTGGCGATCATCCGGCGGATCGGCAGCCCGAGGTAGGACGCGTGGCGCAGGTCGGTGTCGGGGAACGACGTGGCGACGTGGTCTGTGAACCGGGCGCCCAGCTTGTTGGCCACTCCGGGGATCGTGTTGCCCTCGTGGACGACCAGCGGGATGCCCCGCTTGCGGGCGGCGAGGTAGGCAGGCACGGAGACGAAGCCGCCGAACCCGCAGATCACGTCGGGACCGACCCGGTCGACGACCTCGAGCGCGGCCCGACGGGCCGCCAGCAAACGGCCCGGAAGCCGCAGCAGGTCGGCGTTGGGGCGGCGGGGAAGCGGCACGCTCGGCACGAACTCCAGCGGGTAGCCGGCCGCCGGGATGATCTGGGCCTCGATCCGTTCGCGAGTGCCCAGGCACGTGATCTCGACGCCGGGCCGGAGGCGCTTCAGCGCGTCGGCGGTGGCGAGGAGGGGCGACGTGTGACCGGCTGAGCCCCCGCCCGCGAGCAGGACTCGCATGGGCTAGGGGCCCGGCCGGGCTGCGGGGCCGGCGGCGACGCCGCTGTTGCGGGCCTTCTTGCGCGAGGCCAGCGCGCGAGCCGCCTCGGGCTCACGGCGCGCGAAGCCCACGAGCAGGCCGAGCGCCACCAGCGACGGCACCAGCGCCGACCCGCCGTAGGAGACGAGCGGGAGCGGGATGCCGATGACGGGGAGGACTGCCAGGACCATGCCCACGTTGATCATCATCTGGCCGATCAGCCAGACCACGATGCCGAAGGTCATGTAGCGGACGAAGGGGTCCTTGGTCCGGCTCGCGACGCGGATGGCGGCGTAGGCGATGGTGAGGAACAGACCGATCACCAGCAGGGTGCCGACCAGCCCCAGCTCCTCGCCGATCACCGCGAAGATGAAGTCGGTGTGGGCCTCCGGCAGGTTGCCCCACTTCTGCTGGCTGGCCCCGATGCCCTGCCCCAACAGCCCGCCGTTGGCCAGGGCGAACAGGCCGTGGGCCGGCTGCCAGCCGGCGCTCTGGTAGTCGCGGAACGGGTCGGTGAAGGTCGTGATCCGGGTGAGCCGCTCGGGGCTGGCCGCGGCCAGGGCGCCAGCGAAGACCGAGACGACGAGGAAGGAGAGGGCGAAGAAGCGGGCCGGCGCGCCCACCACCCAGAGCATGCCAAGAAGGATCGCGAAGAACACCAGACCGGTGCCGAGGTCGTGGCCGAAGATCACCAGTCCGGTGGCCAGGAGCAGGCCCGGCACCACGGGCATCATCACCTCGTGGAGGTTGCCCAGCCGGCGGTCCTTGTTGGCGTAGACGTGGGCGGCCCACAGCACCAGGGAGAGCTTGGCGATCTCCGAGGGCTGGATCTGGATCGGGCCGAGGGCCAGCCAGTTGGTGTTGCCGTTGAAGGAGACCCCCACGAACGCCGTCAACAGCAGCAGCGCGAGGGAGACGACGTAGCCCGGCCATGCCAACCGACGGATCCAGCGCTGGGGCAGCCGACCGGCCACCCAGGCACAAGGCAGCCCGATGCACACCCACATCAGCTGCTTCTCCACCACGGCGTAGGAGTTGTGGGAGTAGTGCTCGAACGCGTAGACGCTCGAGGCGCTGAACACCATGATCAGCCCGATGGTGAGCAGGAGGGCCGAGGCGCCGAGCAGCAGGTAGTAGGAGGTGAGCGGCCGGTCGAGGGCGCTGCGCAGGGCAGCGAGCCAGGTGGCCACCGTGCCGGGGGTGTGGGCATCGCCCGACCGACGCCAGGAGCGCGCCCGGAGGGGGCTCACGATCGCCATCGGTGGTGTCGTCCCCCTCGGTGTGAAACGGGCCGGTCGTCGGGTCCGGGTCAGTCGCCCAGCTTCCTCACCGCCGCAGCGAACGCGTCGCCCCGGTCGGCATAGTCGGTGAACATGTCCATGGAGGCACAGCCCGGAGCCAGTAGCACGGTGTCACCCCGGCGGGCGACCTGTGCCGCGGCCACGACCGCGACCTCCATCGCGGCATGTCCGGTGCCAGTCTCGCCGGGCTCGAGCACGATGACCGGCACATCGGGCGCGTGTCGTGCCAGGGCGTCGCGGACCACCTCGCGGTCCTGCCCGAGCACGACCGCGGCCCGGAGACGTGGTCCGACTGTCTCGACCAGGTCGTCGAACCGCGCGCCCTTGGCCAGCCCACCGGCGATCCACACGACGGACTCGAAGCCCAGCAGCGACGACAGCGCCGCGTGCGGGTTGGTCGCCTTGGAGTCGTCGACGTAGGTGACGTCGTGGTGGGTGCGCACGACGGCGATCCGGTGGCCGTCGGTGCGGAAGCCGCGCAGGCCGTCGCGGACGGCGGCCTGGGGTACGCCGTGCGCGCGGGCCAGCGCGGCAGCGGCCAGGGCGTTGGCGACCACGTGGGGTGCCGGGCTGAACAGGTCGTCGACGGTGCACAGCTCGGCAGCGCTGGTCTGCCGCTCGGGGATGAAGGCCCGATCGACCAGGATGTCGTCGACGACACCGACCATCCCGACGGCCGGCATCCCCAGGGTGAACCCGATCGCGCGCGCCCCGTCGGCGACCTCGGCCTCACGGACCAGCCGCTCGGTCTCGAGATCGGCGGCGTTGTAGACGCACGCCTGCTCGACCCCGCTGTAGACACGGCCCTTGTCGGCGGCGTAGTCGGCCATGCCGTGCGGCCCGTCGTACCAGTCGAGGTGGTCCTCCGCGACGTTGAGGACGGCGGCCGACTCGGCCCGCATCGAGTCGGTGTAGTGGAGCTGGAAGCTCGACAGCTCCACGGCCAGCACGTCGTACGACGCGGGGTCCATCACCGCCTCGACGAGCGGGAGGCCGACGTTGCCGGCCGCGATGCTGCGCAGCCCGGCCGCGCGCAGGATGGCGTCGAGCATCTGCACGGTCGTGGTCTTGCCGTTGGTGCCGGTGACGGCGAGCCAGGGCGCCGGTCGCCCGTCGGGGCCGGCGTCGCGCAGCCGCCAGGCGAGCTCGACCTCGCCCCACACCGGGATGCCGCGCTCGCGAGCCTGCACAAGAAGCGGGGCGGTGGGTCGCCAGCCCGGAGAGACGACCAGGAGGTCGGTGTCGTCGGGGAGCCGGGCCGTCGTGCCGGGGCCCAGACGCACGTCGGCGCCGAGGACGCCGAGCAGCTCGGCCTTGTCCTCCTTGCCTTCGGGCTGCTCGTCGACCGCGACGACCGACGCACCGAGGTGGGTCAGGTTGTCGGCGGCCGCGAACCCGCTGACCCCGAAGCCGGCGACGGTCGCCCGGACGCCCGACCAGTCGTCGTCTCGCCCGAGCAGGTCGACAGGAGGTTTCATGTCACGGCGACCCAGGCGGCGTAGAAGACGCCGAGCCCGGCCGCGACGCACAGCCCGGTGATGATCCAGAACCGGATCACGATCGTGACCTGCTCCCAGCCGAGCAGCTCGAAGTGGTGGTGGAGGGGCGCCATCCGGAAGACCCGGTGGCCGGGTTCGACCCGGAAGACCGTGCGCACGATCCCGAACCGTCGCGAGGCCTTGAAGAAGCCGACCTGGAGCATCACCGACAAGGTGATCACCAGGAACAGGCCGCCGAGGATCACCAGCAGGAGCTCGGTCCGGGTCAGGATCGCGAACCCGGCGAGGGCGCCGCCGAGCGACAGGGAGCCGGTGTCGCCCATGAAGATCTGCGCCGGCGGCGCGTTCCACCACAGGAACCCGAAGCAGGCGCCGGTGATCGCCGCCGCCACGATGGCCAGGTCGAGCGGGTCGCGCACCTCGTAGCAGGCGGGGCCGGGCCGGGTCGCGCAGTTCTGGTTGTTCTGCCAGATGTTGATCAGCATGTAGGCGCCGAAGACCATCACGCAGGCGCCGGTGGCGAGCCCGTC
>JAHEXO010000287.1 GCA_023252065.1 Nocardioides sp.
CTGGGACGGCGGCACCACCCTCGCCCACCGCTGACCCCACGGGCTCCGCCGGTCGAGGGGCGCGAATCTGTCCCGCCCGGGGCCGTTCTCAGCCGGTGGCGGCGCAGGAGCGGGTGTGGCCCAGCGGTTGGTAGGTGACCACTGCCTTCGCGGAGGTGATGGGGGCAGTCGGGGTGACGCCGCGTACGTAGACCAGGATCGGGACCAGGCACGCATCGCCGCTCGGTGTGATCACGAACTCACCTGGTCCGACCGAGCCGGCGGGCTCGAGGCGGGGGTGCACCGGGTAGCCGGCCGACAGCACCATGACCTGGACCGGCGCGCCCGCGACCGACACCTCCACGCGAACCGGCTCCTGCGTCTCGAGCTGCGGGTTGCCGGTCTCGGTGTAGCCGTTGAAGACGAGCTTCGCCCAGTGACCCGACATCGTGGGGCCGAACCGGCCTGACCACTGCAGGGTCTCGGCCTGCTCGCGACGTACGTCGTGGCCCGGCCGGAGCCAGTAGACCGCCACGCCACCCACGACGACCACCAGCGTGACCAGGGTGGCCACCAGCACCTCGCCCGTTGCTCCGACACCACGGCTCACGTGTCCTCCTCCGGGTGGTGACGCTGGGGACCCCCCCCGAGGGCCGGCCGACGAACGCAGGTTACGACTCCAGCCGCGCGCCGATCTCGTCGGCGATGTCGACGATGGAGAGGACGTCGGCGCGCGTGGTGCGGAAGTTGACGATGCAGGGCCTCAGGCAAGCCTGCCCGTCGACGATGGCGCTGGTCACGTAGACACGCCCGTCGTCCTGCATCGCCCGCGCCAACCGGAGGTTGTGCTCGTCGACGTCGCCCTGCGTGGGGACCCGTCGGAAAGGCACGGTCGACAGCTCCGGCTCGACGACGAGCAGCTCGAGGCCGGGTCGTTCGCGCACGGCCCGGGCGAGCTCGCGGGCCAGCTCGATGGTGGTGGTGATCGCCTCGCGGAAGGCTTGTGCGCCGTGCGCACGCAGCGCGGTCCAGAGCTTGAGCGAGCGGAAGGCGCGGGAGTACTCCATCGTCCCGTCGACGGGATGGGTGTAGCCCTCTTCCTCGACCATGTACGACGCGTCGTGACGGAAGGCGGCGTGCAGCGTCGCCGGGTCGCGCACGAGGAGGATGCCGCAGGCCTTGGGCACGAACAGCCACTTGTGGGCGTCCACCGAGACGGAGTCGGCGCGGTCGAGCCCCGCGAACAGGCGCCCCGCCACCTCGGTGCAGGCCGCGGGCAACCCGTAGGCGCCGTCCACGTGCAGCCAGGCGCCGCTGCCCTCCATGACATCGGCGATCGCGCCGATCGGGTCGACCGCGCCGGTGAGCGTCGTACCGGCCGTGGCCACCACCGCCAGCGGCGTGATGCCGGCAGCCCGGTCGTGGGCCATGGCAGCGGCGAGGGCACCGGGCTCCATCCGCCGACGGGCGTCGATCGGAACGGCCCGGAGCGAGTCGCGGCCGAGGCCGAGCACCTCGACCGCGCGCTCCACGCTCGAGTGCGCCTCCGCGCTGGTGTAGACGGCCGCCCGCACCCCGTTCAGTCCGGTACGACGGCTCTCGGGGAAGGCCCGGGTGCGTGCGGACATCAGCGCGGTGAGGTTGGAGAGCATGCCGCCACTGGTCACCGTGCCGGCGGCGGCGGGGTAGCCGACCAGCCGACCGACCCACCCCAGCGTCTGCTGCTCGACGAGCAGGGCCGCGGCCGACTCGGCAGCGAGGTTGACGTCGTGCGACATCGCGAGGGCGTCGGCCAGCACCGCGGACTCCAGGCCCGAGGAACCGACGTAGCCGAAGAAGCGGGGCCGGGTCTGCGCGAGGCTCTCGTCGAGGACCTGCTCGGCCGCGTCGAGCGCGGCCCGGACCCCGATCCCGCCCTCCGGCAGGGCGCTCTCCAGCAGCCCCAGGGTCTCGACCGAGACAGGCGGCTGGTGCGGGCGCGCCTCGTCGAAGGACGACCACGCGCTGCGCAGCAGGGCGACTCCGTGGTCGAGGGCGATGGTGCGTTCCTCGCCCAACGAGAGGGGACGCGGGGAGGGCTGCGAAGTCACAGGAGGGTCACAGGTGGTAGGCGTACTCGCGGAACTCCCAGTCGGTCACGAAGTGCGCGAACCGGTCGGCCTCGTTGCGCTTGTAGGTCAGGAACGACTCGACGAAGAAGTCGCCGAGCACCTCGCGCAGGTCGGTGTCGCCCTCGAGCGCGTCGAGCGCCTCCGGGAGTGACTGGGGCAGCATCGGCGCCGACTCCGGGTCGTAGCCGTAGCCCTCCAGCGGGTCGGGCAGCTCCACCTTGTCGCGTACGCCGAGGTAGATGGCCGCGCCGACGGCGGCGATGGCGAGGTAGGGGTTGGCGGTCGCGTCACCGAGCCGGACCTCCATCCGGGCGGCGGAGCCGCGCTCCGGCGGGATCCGCACCATCGAGCTGCGGTTGTCGAGACCCCAGTCGATCAGCCAGGGCGCGAGCGTGTCAGGGCCGAAGCGCTTGTAGGAGTTGATGGTCGGGTTCAGGATCGCGGCCAGCGCGGGGGCGTGCGCGAGCACGCCGGCGACGGCGTGCCGGCCGGTGTCGGAGAGCCCGAACTGGCCCTCGGGATCGCCGAAGACGTTCTCCTCGGCGTCGTCGACCAGCGAGACATGGAGGTGGAAGCCGCTGCCACCTTCGTCGTTGAAGGGCTTGGCCATGAAGGTGGCGAGCATCCCCTCGTGCCGGGCGATCTCCTGCACCGCGGACTTCATCCGGAACGCGCGGTCGGCGGCGTCGAGCAGCTCGGAGTGGTTGAGGTTGATCTCGAACTGCCCGCCGCAGAACTCGTGGTTGGCCGCCGTCACCCGCAACGACGCGTCGCGCATGTAGCGCAGCATCGTGAGGATTACGCCGCGCGGGTCGCCCTTGCGGCCCACGACGTAGACGTTGCCGGGGGCGTCGGCGTAGCGCTTCCAGCCGGTGTGGGAGGTGGCGTCCTCCTCGAGCAGGTAGAACTCCAGCTCCGGGCCGACGACGGCGCGCAGGCCGAGGTCGGCGAGCCGGTGGCTGACGCGGCGGGCCACCTCGCGGGGGGCCTCCTCCGCGGCCTGGCCGCCGAGCACGGTGGTGTCGGCCAGGCACCAGAGGGCGCCCGGCTCCCACGGCAGGTCGGTGAGGGTCTCGAGGTCGGGCCGGGCGCTGATGTCGGGCAGCCCCGACTCGATGCCGCCCTGCACCGGGACCACGTCGCCCATCGGCGAGGTGTGGTAGACGGCGCGGCAGAACGCGATGCCGTGGCCGAGCGCCGTCTCGAGCTCGTCGAGCAGGACGTCGCGACCGCGGTCGACGCCGATCAGGTCGGAGTAGGAGACCCGGATGACATCGATGCCGCGTGCGCGCAGGTCGCGGACGAGTGCGGGGACGTCGGTGCCAGTCATGTGCTCACCTCTCGGCACGGCAAGATCGTTCGGGGCCGAACGATAAAGGCAATGTAGTGCGGCTCGGCCGTCCTGGGAAGAGGCTCCCGCCTCCTCCTGTCGGACCCTTGCCCGACCTCCGGTGTGTCAATATGTTCGTATCCGAACGACTATCCAGCGGGACGAACCGACCAGGAGGCCTCCGATGCGGGCGCTGTTCGTGCAGCACGACCACGTCTCACCCGTGGGGCCGGTCGGCGAGCGCTTCGTCGAGCGCGGCTACACCGTCGACGAGCTCCTCGTGGTGCCGGAGGACCGGTTCCACACGCCGGCGGTCGAGGGCGACTTCCCCGACCCCGCGTCGTACGACGTCATCGTGCCGATGGGTGCGCCCTGGTCGGTCTACGACCTGGCGACGATCGGGCCGTGGGTCGAGCCTGAGCTGGCCTTCCTGGCGCGGGCGGTGGCCGAAGGCGTGCCGGTGCTCGGGATCTGCTTCGGTGGCCAGGCTCTCGCCGCGGCCCTGGGCGGCGCCGTCGTACCGGCGGACGAGGTGGAGATCGGGTGGACGTCGGTGGAGACCGACGACCCCGACCTGGTCGAGGCCGGGCCGTGGTTCGAGTGGCACCACGACCGCTGGGTGGCCCCGCCGGGTGCCCATGTGCTGGCCCGGACCGCGGCCGCCGAGCAGGCCTTCGTGGTCGGGCGGAGCCTGGCGGTGCAGTTCCACCCCGAGCTCACCCCGGGCATGCTGCGTGGCTGGCTCGCCAACGGCGGAGCGACCTACCTCGAGGCCCACGGGGTCGACACCGAGCAGGTCCTGGCCGACACCGACGCGCTGGCCCCGGACGCCCGCCGACGGGCCCACCGGCTCGTGGACCGCTTCCTCGACCGGGTGGCCCTCGCCA
>JAHEXO010000288.1 GCA_023252065.1 Nocardioides sp.
GGAGTTCAGCGCCGTCACCGGCTTGTGGAAGTACGTCGGCGCGGCCGGCAGCCGGGTCATGAACTCCTCGGTCCGGCTGGCGTAGTTGAGGTGGACCGCGATGATCTTCGACGGCTCGGTGGGCGGCAGGTGCTGGGCCTCGTCGACCCCCACCTGCCGGCCGTCGCCGGCAACCAGCGTGTCGCCGCGTCGTACGACCTGGACGGCGGCACCGTCGAGCAGGATCCGGCGGTACTCCCTCATCGGCGGGGTCATCGGCGGGGTCATCAGCCGGCCGCGGTCAGGTCGGGGCCGCCGTTCTGGCGGACGTAGTCGGGGTCCTCCGGCGTACGACGCGGGCCGGCGAAGCCACCCTCGGGACGGTCGAACCACAGGTGCACCTGGCCGGTGCCGATGGAGTTCTCGTAGTCGCCGTACTGGCGGGCGCGGGCGACGCAGTCCTCCTCGCCCAGGGCGCCCACCATCATCAGGTAGTGGGCGAACATCGACTCCGGCCGGTAGGGCAGGAACTCCGGCATCGTCTCCAGCACCCGCTTGTGCTCGCCGTCCTTGAACCACGCGATCCGCTCGAGGTCGGCGGCGTAGGCCTCCGGCGTGCGGATGTGCTTCGGGTCGCTGGCCTCGTGGTCGCGCAGCTGGCGCAGCTTCCAGAAGGTGTGCGACAGCGCGCCCGAGGCGAGCAGCAGGACCTTGCGGTCGGTGGCCGCGATCGCGTCCCCGAGCGCGCGGCCCGCGCGCAGGAAGTCCTCGCCCTCGCCGGTCTGCGCGACGCTGACCGACATCCAGCGCTTGTCGAGGCCCTCGCCCAGGAACTTCCAGAGGTTGAGGGTCGCGTAGTACATCGGCAGGTAGTGGTCGTCGTTCGCAGTCACCCAGGTGCTGTGGGCAGGAGCCGCGTCGGCCATCGCCCATGCGAGCTCGGGGTCGCCGCGCCAGTCGTAGGGGATCCGGCACATGCCGCGCGGGAGCTCCTCGGCGGTGAACAGTCCCGAACGCCGGTCCTGCGCGGTCACCACGAACTCGACGGTGGTGAACCAGTGGGAGTCGAGCACCACCACCGTGTCGTAGTCGAGGGTCTCGAACACCTCCTCGCGCAGCCGGTGGAGCGCGGGAACCAGTGAGATCTCCTTGCCCTCGTTGAGCTCCAGCCGGGTCTCCGGCGGCAGCATCATCGTGGGGACGTGCGCGAGGATCCCCGCGCCGACCACTTCACCCATGGGTCACTTCCATCCTCTCGGTGCGTAGACCGAGTTCTTGACGTCGCAGTAGAAGTCGAACGACCAGGTGCCGCCCTCGCGGCCGATCCCCGACCGGCCGCTCCCGCCGAACGGCGCGGAGAGGTCGCGGACGAAGAAGCAGTTGACCCAGACCGTGCCGGCGCGGACCCGGCCGGCGACACGCTCGGCGCGGTCCTCGTTGCCGGTGACGATGGTCGCGGCCAGGCCGTAGTCGGTGTCGTTGGCCATCGCCACGCCCTCGTCCTCACTGCCGAAGCGCTGGAGCGTGAGCACGGGTCCGAAGACCTCCTGGCAGGTGATCTCCATCGACCGGTCGACACCCTCGAACACGGTCGGCCGGTAGTAGTAGCCGCCGGTCTGCTCGTTGAGCTCGGTGTTCGGCTCGCCGCCGAGCACGACCTGCGCGCCCTCGGCCTTGGCGCGCTGCACGAAGCCGTCCACGCGCTCGAGGTGCGTCTTGCCGACGAGGGGGCCGATGTCGACGGTCCCGTCACGGGAGTCGCCCTGGACGACGGCGGCCGCACGCTCCAGGAAGCGCTCGCGGAACGCGTCGTAGATCCCGTCCTGTACGAGGATCCGAACCGCGGCCAGGCAGACCTGCCCGGAGTTGTCGAACTGCTCGACGGCGAGGTCGACGGCCAGGTCGAGGTCGGCGTCGTCGAGGACCAGCAGGGGGGACTTCCCACCGAGCTCGAAGCTGACCGGTGTCACGTTGCGCGCGGCCGCCTCGCCGATCTTGACCGAGGTGGGGACCGAGCCGGTGAAGCAGACCCGGCGTACGTCGCGGTGGGCGACCAGCGGGGCACCCGCCTCGGTGCCGAACCCCTGGACGACGTTGAAGACGCCGGCCGGTAGTCCCGCCTCGTGGGCGATGTCGGCGAACAGGGACGCCGTCAGCGGTGCCCACTCCGGCGGCTTGGCGACGACCGTGTTGCCGGCGGCCAGCGCGGGACCGATGCGCCAGGTGGCCAGCATCAGCGGTGCGTTCCAGGGCGTCACGACCGCGGTGACCCCGGCCGGGTCCCAGGTGACGTGGTTGCGGTGACCGCGGGTCTCGAAGTCGGGGTGGGAGAGCTGGAGCAGGTGGTCGGCGAAGAAGCGGATGTTCATCGCCACCCGCGGCATCACGCCCCGGCGGTGGGAGCGCAGGAGCGACCCGTTGTCGCGGGTCTCGACCTGGGCCAGGTCCTCGATGCGCTTCTCGACCCCGTCGGCCACCCGGTGCAGGATCGCGGCACGCTCGGCCGGCGGCATCGCGGCCCAGGCCGGGAAGGCGGCCGTGGCCGCGGCCACCGCGGCGTCCACCTCGGTCTGGCCGCCACGGCTGACCCGCGCGATCACCTGGCCGTCGAGCGGGGAGACGTCGTCGAAGGTGCTCTCACTCGCGACTCGCTCGCCCCCGATCCAGTGCCGGGTGTCCACGTCGACGCCGGCGACGGATGCAGTGCTCATCTGGCCTCCATGAGATATCGTTCGGACACAAACGTTATTGCCGAGCACCGGAGGCGTCAAGGTATGTCCGCCACCCCCCTCGTCGTGATCCCGGCGCGGTTCTCGGCCTCGGCCTCGGCCCACCGCTACGCCGCGCTGAGCACGGCGCGCACGCTGTCCGCGGGCGTGCTCCGGGCGGGAGGCGAGCCGCTGGCTGTCCACCCGTGGGCTCCCGACGGCGTCGTGACCCCCGGCGAGATCGAGCGCCGGCTCGGATTCGCGGACGCAGTGCTGCTCCCGGGCGGCGGGGACGTCTCCCCCGCCCTCTACGGCCAGGCACTCGACAGCGACGCGGTCTACGACGTCGACGACGAGCAGGACGCCTTCGACCTGGCCGTGGCCCGGTGGGCGCTCGAGCGGGACGTTCCGCTGCTCGCAGTCTGCCGCGGCTGGCAGCTGGTCAACGTCGCCCTCGGAGGCGACCTCGAGCAGGACATGGCCGGGCCGCACCGCCACGTCGTCCAGACCGTCGACGTCGTCCCCGGCACGCTGCTCGCCGACGCGGTGGGGACCCAGGTCACGGCGTCGTGCTTCCACCACCAGCGCGTGCGACGGCTCGGCGACGGCCTGCAGGCGGCGGCGTACGCCGCGGACGGGACGGTGGAGGGGGCCGTGCTGCCCGACGCGGCGGGCTGGTTCCTCGGGGTCCAGTGGCACCCAGAGGACACCGTGGCCACCGACCCCGTCCAGCTCGGGCTCTTCCGAGCCCTCGTCGAAGCGGCGCTCAGCCCTGCTCGACCCGCTTGACGATCGTCCGCAGCGAGCGGGCGAGGTCGAGCGTGGCCTGGGGGCCGAGGTCGGTGGTGACCCAGGCCTCGACGGCGTTGAACTCCGGGAAGAGCTCGGTCATCAGGCGCTCCCCCTCGGCGGTCAGCGAGAGCAGGACCCGGCGGGCGTCGTCGGGGTGGACGGTGCGCGCGACCAGGCCCTTGGCCATCAGGGTCTTCTGCACCCCGGTCAGCGTGCCCTTGGAGACGCCGGCCTCGGCCGCGACGTGGCGGCTCTCGATCTCGCCCCAGATCCAGATCACCCAGAGCACGACCCAGCCGGTCCAGGTCAGGCCGTGCGGGGCCAGCACGGTGCGCTCGAGATGGTTGCGCACCGAGTTGGCCGCGCGGTAGACGTTGGAGACGACGGCCATCGCCGACATGTCGACCTCCATGCCCTGCAGCCGGTCGGAGACCGCCTGCTCGGTCGCCTCCAGGGTGAAGTCGCCCGAGGCGGATCCCTCCTCGGCCGCGGCCGCCGCCCGCGCGTAACGGCTCAACGAGCACGCCGCGTCGTCGCACGGGCAGCGCGAGGGGTCGCAGTCGTCGGGGTGCACCGGGTGGTCGGAGACCGGGCGCCGGCGCGTGGCTCGCGGGACCGGGGACGTCGAGGGGCGGGGGGCGGCCATGGTCGCGAGCCTACGAGTCACGGCCGGACGGACCGGCGGTGGTGAGGTCGGGGGTGGCGTCCGGACTGGCGAGGGCCACCCGGTCGAGGAAGCGGTCCACGAGCCGGCGGGCCCGTCGGCGGGCGTCCGGGGCCAGCGCGTCGGTGTCGGCCAGGACCTGCTCGGTGTCGATCCCGTGG
>JAHEXO010000289.1 GCA_023252065.1 Nocardioides sp.
GCCGACGAGCTGCGGCTGGCCGACAACATGACCGGCGCGGCGACCCTGCCGCAGACCACGCTGATGCCGCAGATCGACCTGGTGATCACCCACGGCGGCAACAACACGACCACCGAGGCGATGCACTTCGGCAAGCCGATGGTGCTGTTGCCGCTGTTCTGGGACCAGTACGACAACGCGCAGCGTGCCCACGAACTGGGGTTCGGCGTGCGGCTGGCGACGTACGCCTTCGCCGACGGCGAGCTGACCGGCGCCGTCGACCGGCTGCTGGCCGACACCGTCCTGCGCGAGCGGATGGCGGCGATCGGCGCCGACATCCGCGCCCGAGACGGATTGCGCAGGGGCGCCGAGATCATCGAGCGGGTGGGCCTGACGCATCGTGCTCGCTGAGCTCCGCCTCGACGCTACTCATGCGATCCGGGTCGTCGCCGCGGACGGTGCCCACCGGGCCGGGCCGGTCACCCTCGTCGACGGCACGTGGTCATCATCGGTCGCCGGGGACGGCGCCGGGCTCGCGCTGCTCCACCGGCTGCGCAACCGGATGGCCGTCGAGGAGGACTTCCGGGTGACGGCGGTCGACCGGGTCAGCGTGCACGGCGAGTCCGAGCGCGTGATGGGCGTCGACCAGACCCATGCCTCCTGGGTGGTCGGCGACCGGGTCGTCGTGAAGTGGATGACCGAGCCGCTCGTCGGCCCGCACCCCGCGGCCGACCGGCTGCGCAGGCTCTCCGAGGCCGGCTTCGCCGAGTCGCCGACCCTGGCCGGCGTGGTCGAGTGGTGCGAGCCGGGCACCGACTACTGGATCCCGGTAGCGGTCGTGCAGGCCTACCTGCCCGGCACCGAGGACGGCTGGACGTGGGCCCTCGACGAGGCGCGCCGGGCCCTCGGGGTGGTCCCGGGTGCAGCGACAGCCTTCGGCACCGACCTCGGCGACATCGTAGGGAGGATGCACCTCGCCTTCGCCGACGACCCCGCGGCCCCGCTCCCCGCCGACCTGGCGCGGCGGCAGGCGGCTGAGGCGCGCGCCGCACTCGACCTCACGGTCCGCCTCGTGGCGGACCACGACCCGGTCTCCCACGCCCTGCTCACCGAGCACCGGGAGCAGATCGAAGCAGCGCTCGCGCCCCTGGACGACGCGGCGGGGACACCGGTCCTGCCGCTGCACGGAGACCTCCACGTCGGTCAGGTCCTCCGCGACACGGAGGGCAGCTACGCCGTGGTCGACTTCGACGGCAACCCGACCCTGCCCCCCGACCTGCGGGCCGCGCCGGGGCCTGCGGCTGTCGACGTCGCCACCATGCTGGTCTCGCTGGAGAACGTCGAGCACGTCGTCCGCCACCACGCCCCGGAGGTCACTTACGAGGCCGGGCTGGCCTGGACCACGGCCGAGCAGCGCCGCTTCCTCAACGGTTACCGGAACGCGCTCGGACCGCGCGCTGACCTGTACGACGACACCCTGGTGCCGGCGTACGAGTGGGAGCAGGTCTGCCGCGAGTTCCTCTACGCGATCCGGCACGACTTCCTGGAGTGGCTCTACGTGCCGGCCGCGGCCGTGCGTCGTCGACTGGCACCGGAGGCCTGATGGACCCGTCGCTCTTCCTGGCCGACCTCGAGGAGAAGCCCGCGCGGCTGCTGGCCCTCGCCGACGCCGTGCGCGCCGACGACCCGTGGGCAGCGGTTGGCGAGACCCGGCGCTGGGTGTTCCTGGGCATGGGCTCCTCGCACTTCGCCGGCCAGGTCGCGGCGGCGCGGCTGCGCGCCCGCGGTGTGGACGCGGTCGCCGAGTCGGCCGGCTCCGACCTGCTGCCCGTGGTCGGCCCGGGAACGACCGTCGTGGCGGTCTCGGCGTCGGGCGGCTCGCGCGAGACCGTCGACGCCGTACGACGCCTCAGCGGCAGCGGCGCCCGGTTCGTGGCGCTCACCAACCGGCCGGACACCGAGCTCGAGGTGCTCTGCGACCTCGGCGTCTCGATGCTGGCCGGCGCGGAGCGGGGTGGGGTGGCCTGTCGTTCGTTCCAGCACACGCTGGCGCTGCTGCTCGCCCTCGAGGGCAACCTTCCGGTGCTGTCGGCCGACCTGGCTCGGGCCGCCGAGGCGTCGGCGCACCTGCTCTCCGCCCGCGACGACTGGCTCCCGGCCCTGTCGGCCGCAGCGCTCGGGCCGCACGGCACCCACGTCGTCGCGCCGGCACGACGGCTCAGCTCGGCGCTCCAGTCGGCGCTGATGCTCCGCGAGGGCCCCCGCCTGCCGGCGTACGCCTGCGAGACCGCCGACTGGAGCCACGTCGACGTCTACCTGACCAAGACCACCGACTACCGCCTCGTCCTGCTGGCCGGCTCGCGCTGGGAGGACGAGCTGCTCGGCTGGGTCCGCGAGCGCGGCTCGACCCTGGTGGCTGTCGGGGCCGAGGTCGAGGGCGCCGCGCTCACGGTGCGCTACCCCCACGACGACGTCGACGACGTACGCCTCCTCGCCGAGACCCTGGTCTGCGAGCTCCTGGCGGCCGAGGCCTGGGGGCGCGCGCACCACTAACTGGCATACAGACCGTAGGTTTGACGAGCTCGGAACGACGGTCTGTATGCCAGTTAGTCGTCCGGCCCCCCCGGCCGGGCGCCCACCGGCCCGGCGCCACCCCCGGCGCGAGCCTCAGCCCGCGGCCGCCTTCTGCCGGGCCCGGAAGGCCGCGACGTTGGCGCGCGACGAGCAGCGCTCGGAGCAGTAGCGGCGCGACTGGTTGGGAGAGGTGTCGACGTAGACGTTGGTGCACGGCGCGGCCGCGCAGACCCCCAGCCGGGTCGGGCCGAGGTCGCAGATCAACGTGGCGAGGCCGAGCAGCGACTCGCCGATGATCAGGTCGGCCACGCTGGCGGCCTTGTTGGCGACGTGGATGTGGAGGTTGGTCGGGTCGTGGTCGGCGATCCGCGGGGTGATCGGGTGCTTCTCCAGCAGCTCGTTGACCACGTCGACGACCCCCTGCGCGTCGTCGAGGTCGGAGGCCGCGAACGCCGGCCGCAGCTCGCGCTGGAAGCGTCGCAGCGCAGCCAGGTCGCGGTCGTTGACCTGGCGCGCCAGCCACGCCCGCTCCTCGAGGTAGTCCACGAGCGCGTCGAGGTCGGGCAGCTCCGCGTTGAGGAGCGCCGCCGACGACTCGGCGTACCGGATGAAATCCACGCTGCGAGTGTAGGCGCGGGCCCCGCCTGGACGCCCGGGAGAAAAGTCCCTACTTCGCTCGGTCGTCCGCGGGGGCGTCGACCGGGCTCACGGTGCGGATCCGGTGGACGGCGAACTGCCGTACGTCGTCGGCCCGGTGGTCGCGGGCGGTGAGCCAGCCACCGTCGACCCGCACCGGGTCGACCAGCCGCTCGGTGGCCGTGCCGTGGCTGTCGACGTAGCCGATCAGCACGGTCTGCCCGGTCTCGACCGCCTCGCGCAGCGCCGCCAGCGACCCGATCGGGGTGAGCTGCTCGGAGGGGACCGTGTCGGCACGGGTCCGCGCCACCCGGTCACCGGCCCGGATGGCGGTCACGACCTGGGCCAGCCGGGCCTCGACCTTGGCTTCGGGCGTACGACGTGCAGTCCGCGGGCGGGCGCGCTGCCGGTCGGGGCGGCTGACGTGGACGGTGCCGTCGATGCTCTCCACCAGCGGGGAGACCCCCAGGTCGCGCAGCCGGGGGATCAGCACGTCGAGCGGCGTGGTGCTGATCAGGACGGTCGGGGCGATCCGGCGAAGCCCCAGCGAGCCGGCCCGCGGGTGGTGGAGCACCTCGGTCAGCGCCGCCTCGTCGTCGGCGCGGAGGAACGCCTCGGCATGACCCACGCGCACCGTCCCGAACGTGCGGGCCGCGTCGTCGACGAGATAGGTCAGTGGTTGCGGCACGGGGGTCCGTGACACGGCGGCCAGGAAGGCGTGCACCTCGTGCGCGGCCCAGCCGGCGTCGAACGCGCGCCGTACGGACTGGGCGGTGAAGCGGTAGACCGTCGCCCCGCCGCGCGACTCCACGTCCGCCAGCAGGTGCAGGTCGCGCGACCTCTCGCGCACCAGTGGGCCGGGGGCCACCGCCGTCAGGTCGGCCTGCACCATCACCTGGTCGACCTCCTGCGGCAGCAGCGGCGCGAGCAGCGGGGACGGGTCGTCCTCGACCAGCACTGGGCGTGCGTACGACGCCAGGCCGCCGAGGGCGGTCAGCCCCAGGTGGGCCGACTCGTCGAGGGCGGCGACGACCTGGTCGGTGCGCGACGGCGGGCGGCGCGGTCGCTGCCAGGTGACGAGGGCGACCAACGACGCCGGACCGGTGCTGGT
>JAHEXO010000290.1 GCA_023252065.1 Nocardioides sp.
ACCGCGCACCAGGAGCTGCGGCGGGGGTCCCAGGGTGACGACGCACGGCACGGGATGGCCACGACCCTCACTGCCCTGCTGGTCCGTGGAGAGCGGGTCACGCTGGTGCATGTCGGCGACTCGCGCGCCTACCTGCTTCGCGCCGGTGAGCTGACGCGGCTCTCCACCGACCAGACGTGGGTGCAGCTCCTGGTCGAGCGGGGCGACCTGGCCCCCGAGGAGGTGCCGACGCATCCCTTGCGCAACGTGGTCCTGAACTCCGTCAACGACGACGAGCCCGCCCGTCCGGCGCTGCAGGACCTCGAGCTCGTCGCCGGCGACCGCGTCCTGCTGTGCAGCGACGGCCTCACCGACGTCGTCGCCGAGGACCGGATCGTGCCCGCCCTGTCGCGACCGGACCAGGACGCCGCGGCGCAGGAGCTGGTCGAGCTCGCCCTCGCCGCGGGCGGCCCCGACAACGTCACCTGCCTGGTCGCCGACCTCGTGGACGGACCCGAGGTCAAGACCGACGGGCGGCTCCTGGGTGCCATGGCCGATCCTCGGCTGATCGTCGACCCGACCGCGATCCGCCCGGGCACCCTGTGAACCCGGGCACCCCGTGAGCAGACCGAACGGCGACACCGGCCCGCGCGTCGACAACCGCGGGAGTCGACGGGACGTCACAGTGTCGTGATGAGCTCTGCGCGGACCCGCCTCCACGCGCCCGTGCTGCTGGCGCTGGCCGCGATCCTCGTGCTGCTCGTGCTCGCCGGGACGGTCGGCCGGATCGGCGACAGCGGGACCGGCGCCGAGGCAGACGTGCCACCGGCAGCGGCCGCACCCGGGTCGGCGAGCCCGGGTGCGCCGGCCCAGGCGATGCGGGCGCCGTACGTCGTGGAGGCGAGCGCTGCGCTCGACCTCAAGACCGCTCTGCCGGGCGGCGGCCTCACGGTCTTCGGTCACCACCGCTTCCTCGTCGCCTACTACGGCACGGCGCAGACCGGCGCGATGGGCGTGCTCGGCGCCGCCGGCCCCGATGCCATGCACCGCCGGCTCGAGCGTGCGGCGCGGCCCTTCGGCCGGGCGGGGGAGCAGGTCGAGCCGGTCTACGAGCTGATCGTCACCATCGCCGACCGGTCACCGGGGCCGGACCACGACTACAGCCACGACATCCCACGAGTGCTCGTCGAGCGTTACCTCCGGGCCGCGCACCGCCACGGCGCCCTGCTGCTGCTCGACCTGCAGACCGGACGCGCTCCCTTCCCCGAGGTCGCGAAGCGCTGGGCCTGGGCGCTGAAGGACCCCTGGGTCGGGCTGGCTCTCGACCCGGAGTGGCGAATGGGCCCCCACCAGGTGCCGGCCCACGTCATCGGGTCCGTGCGGGCCCGTGAGGTCAACCAGACCTCGCTCTGGTTGTCCCGGCTGGTGCGCGACCACGGCCTGCCGCAGAAGCTGTTCGTGCTCCACCAGTTTCGGCTCTCCATGCTCCCGGACGTGCAACGGGTCGTGCCGCGTCCCGGGCTGGCGATGGTCCAGCACGCCGACGGCTTCGGCACCCGCGGGCAGAAGCTCGCGACGTACCACGCGATCACCCGGCCCCGGCAGTTCCGGCAGGGCTTCAAGCTCTTCTACCACTGGGACATCCACCGGTTCACGCCTCGCGAGGTACGCCGGATCACCCCGGCCGTGAGCTTCGTCAGCTACCAGTGAGGGCGGCGACTGCCCCGGTCGAGCGTGGCGCCGGGCGCACCCGCCGGTCGTAGGCGTGCTCGCCCGCCAGGAGCCCGAACCAGAGCACGAAGATGCCCAGGCAGACCACGCCGACGTGGTCCCAGCCGTGCAGGCGGTGGTCGAGGAACGGGTAGGGATACCAGCCGGTCAGGGCGCCTTGCCCCAGGATCACCACCAGCCAGGCCAGCGGCCAGACGGTGGCCCTGAGGCTGGCCGGCCAGGTCATCCGCGGGCGTGGCCCGAAGAGCAGCCAGCCGCCAACGGCCAGCAGCGGGACGGCGAGGTGGAGGAGCTTGTCGGCGACCAGGTCGGCGCCGTGCAGGTGCGGCAGCGGCCGGAGCAGGAACCAGTGCACGAGCCCGGTCACCGCGATCCCCGTGACCGCGGCGGTGCGCTGCACCCGCCAGCCCCGCCCGTCGTACGCCGGGTCCCAGGCCAGGCGCAGCGTGCAGACGAGCACCAGGATATTGCTCTGCACCGTGAAGTAGGCCAGGAACCGGACCAGCCGGAGACCCATCGACGGCGGATGGGTCTCCTCGAGCACGCGCCCGCCCTCGATCACCAGGACCAGCTACAGCACCAGGGCGGAAGCCGCGACCACGGCCGTGACCAGGTGCCAGGCGCGGGCGGCTCTCACGCGCGAGAGCCTACTGACGCAGGCGGGGCGCCGGCACTGCCGACGCCCCGCCCGTGGTGAGCAGCTGCGGGGGTCAGAGCCCCATCAGCAGCTGGTCGAGGATCGCGGACAGCTTGCTCAAGATCTGTCCCAGGGTGCCACCACTGTCGAGCAGGTGGGCCACCGCGCACACCAGGTTGCCGAGCAGCTGCCCGGCACCCGACTGGGCCACGATGTCGAGCACCACGCGGTCGAGGTGGACCTTGAGACCGAGCAGGTTCAGGTTCAGCGGGGCCAGCCGGAGGTGGAGCACGTCGCATGTCGCCTTGGCCGCGGGCGAGCGCGCTGCACCCGGGGTCTGGCCGTCGATGGTCTTGACCCGGAGGGTCCGGATCACCGTGAACGTGCGGGTCGAGCCGTCACCGCGGTGCACGACGCCGTTGATGAGCCCCCGCGCGCGCAGGTGGCCGTTCTTCTTCGAGAACGACAGCGGCGTGAAGGAGCCCGTCACGCGGTGGCCGTTGCCCGTCTCACCGACGATCTTCGACCGGACGAAGCCCTGCGGGTCGTGCGCGACGCGCGTGAAGGACGTGCCCGTACGGGCCTGCGAACCGGTGGCGGACCGCGCGGGCGACCCGCCGGCGTACAGCATGACCAAGGCGGTCATGGCCAGGGCGATGACGAGTGCGAGCCCTCCGGTGAGCTTGCCTCTGCGTGCGAGGTATGACATGGAATTCCCTCCCGAGGTCGACCGGCAGCGCCGGTCGCTGCCGACCGGATGTCGACATCGCGCCACGGTAGGAAGGTGCTCTGGCGCCCTCTTCCCCTCGACGGGTGAGTCTGTGGATCGCGCCGGCGTGATAGGTGAGACTTCCCCCATGAGCCACCCGCTGGACGACGCCGACCCGCTGGCCCCCTTCCGCGACCGCTTCGTGGGGACCGACTCACCGCTGGTCTACTTCGACGGCAACTCGCTCGGGCGGCCGCTGCGTCGTACGGCGGAGCACCTCACGGAGTTCGTCCATCACGAATGGGGGCAGCGGCTGATCCGCGGCTGGGACGAGCGGTGGATGGACCTGCCTCTCGACCTCGGAGACCACCTCGCCCGGGTCTGCCTGGGCGCTGCACCCGGGCAGACGGCATTCGGTGACTCGACCACCGTGCTGCTCTACAAGCTGATCCGGTCCGCGATCGCGGCCCGGCCGGGCCGCACCGAGCTCGTGATCGACCGCCACAACTTCCCGACCGACCGCTACCTGGTCTCGGGCATCGCCCAGGAGTGCGGCCTGACCGTGCGGTGGGTCGACGTCGACCCGGCGGCCGGTATCACGCCGGATCAGGTCGCCGCGGTGGTGGGGGAGCAGACCGCGCTGCTGGTGCTCAGCCACGTGTCCTACCGCTCGGCCTGGATCGCCGACGTCCCCGGCATCACCCGGATCGCCCACGACGCCGGCGCGCTCGTGCTCTGGGACCTGTGCCACTCGGCCGGCTCGGTGCCGACCCACCTCGACGCGTGGGGCGTCGACCTGGCCGCGGGGTGCAGCTACAAGTACCTCAACGGCGGCCCCGGCTCGCCGGCCTTCTGCTACGTCGCGGAGCGTCACCTCGAGACCTTCACCCAGCCGATCCAGGGTTGGATGGGGAACACCGACCCGATGCTGATGGGCCCGGACTACGTGCCGGTGCAAGGCATCCGCCGCTTCCTGTCCGGCACTCCGGCCATCGTCGGGATGCTCGCGGTCCAGGACATGATCGAGCTGATCGAGGAGGCCGGCATGCCGGAGGTGCGGGCGAAGTCCGAGGCCCTGACCTCCTACGCCGTCCACCTCACCGACGAGCACCTCGCGCCCCACGGCGTCGAGGTCGCCTCGCCTCGCGACCAGGGGCAGCGTGGGGGTCACGTCACCTTCCTTCACCCGCGGATGAGGGAGGTGGTCGAGGTGCTGTGGCACGACGACGTGATCC
>JAHEXO010000009.1 GCA_023252065.1 Nocardioides sp.
GCCTCGTCGTCCCACACCGAGAGGAAGGCCCGGAGCAGCCGTTCCCCCGCCCCGTCCGGGCCGCTGGCGACGACCTCGGCGATCACCTGCCGCGGGTCGATCGGCAGCTCCATGGCCGCCACGAACAGGTCGTCCTTGGTGCCGAAGTAGTGGTGCACGAGCGCCGCGTCCACCTCGGCGTCCGCGGCCACCGACCGGATCGTCGTACCGCTGAAACCCTTGGCTGCGAAGGCGGTTCGTGCTGCGTGCAGGATCGCGGCACGCGTGTCGGGTGCGCCCGGTCGCCGGCCGCGACGCGGCTCGCGGCGGGACGTCGTGGACATGCCCGCAGGCTACGCGTGTGCGGGGAAGTGCTCGCGGGCGAACTCCAGCGACTCCCGGAGGTCCAGCTCCCGCTCCTCACGCGTGCCGGCCTTGCGGGTGTTGATCTCCAGCACGATATGACCCCCGAAGCCCTCGCGCCCCAGGTGCTGCAGGAAGCCGGCTGCGTCCATCGCGCCGCGACCCGGCACGAGGTGCTCGTCCTTGGGCGAGCCCGAGCCATCGGTGAGGTGCACGTGCCGCACCCGGTCACCCAGCCGCTGGGCCATCTCGACCGGCGACGACTGAGCGATCGCCGCATGGGAGAGGTCGATGGTCGCGTTGGCGTAGTTCTCCTCCGAGGGGTCCCACCCGGGGAGGTACATCTCGACGCCGCGGCGGGCCGAGGCGCGCCAGGGATACATGTTCTCGACGGCGAAGGCCAGGCCCGTGGACTCCTCGAGGGCCGCGATGCCGTCGACGAACCCGGCGGCGTACTCCCGCTGCCAGCGGAACGGCGGGTGTACGACGACCACGTCGGCGCCGACGGCGTGGGCCATCTCCGCCGAGCGCTCGAGCTTGCCCCAGGGGTCGGTGCCCCAGACCCGCTGGGTGAAGAGCAGGCACGGCGAGTGGACCGCGCAGATCGGCAGCTCGTGGTGGTCGGAGAGCTGCTTGACCGCCGACGTCTGCTGGCTCAGCGAGTCGATGCCGACCATCACCTCGACCGCGTCGTAGCCGAGGGTCGCGGCGTAGGCGAAGGCGTGCGCACTGGACTCGGGGTAGACCGACGCGGTGGACAGGGCGATCAGGCTCACGAGGTGTCCTTGCCGGATAGCTGGTCGAGCCGCTCCAGGATCACGCCCTCACGCAGCGCCCACGGACAGATCTGGAGCGCGCCGAGGTCGAAGATGTCCATCACGGCCTCAGCGACCAGCGCGCCCGGGACGATCTGGTGGGTGCGGCTGGGCGAGACCCCGGGGAGGTCGGCGAGCTCCTCGGCGGGCATGTCGACGAGCCGGGGGATCCACTCCTGGAGCCCCTCGTGGGTGAGGACGCGGTCGACCAGAGGGCCCTGGTCGGACGGTGCGGCACCACAGATCCGGGCCAGCGAGCGGAAGGTCTTGGAGGTGGCGGCGGCGACGTCCGGGGTGCCGGCGCGCAACAGCTTGCCGGCGTCCTCGGCGATGTCGGCCCGGATCTTCTTGCGCAGCGCCCTGATCTGCTGCTCGTCGGGGGCGCCCTGGCCGAAGTACTCACGGGCCAGCCGGGCCGCACCCAGGGGGATCGACCAGGCGACGTCGGGCTCATCGTCGGCACCACCGGCGATCTCCAGCGAGCCGCCGCCGATGTCGAAGACCGCGAGGCGCCCGGCCGACCAGCCGAACCACCGTCGTACGGCGAGGAAGGTGAGCCGTGCCTCGTCGTCGCCGGGCAGGACCGCGATCCGCACCCCGGTCTCCTCGGCGACGTGGTCGAGCACGGCGTCGCTGTTGTCGGCGTCACGCACCGCCGAGGTGGCGAACCCGAGCATGTCCTGGGCGCCCTTGTCCTCGGCGACCACGACGGCGCCGGCGACGAACTCGGTCAGCGCCTTGATCCCGCCCTTGGTGACCTCACCCTCCTCGAGGTGCTCGGCGAGGCGCAGGGGCTCCTTGTAGGAGAACGCCGGCAGCGGCGCGGCGCCGCGATGGGCGTCCACGACCAGCAGGTGGCCCGTGTTCGAGCCGATGTCGAGGACACCGAGGCGCATGCCCACGAATGTACCGACTCCCGCTCCCGACCCGGCGGCGGTAGGGGCTGCCCGGACACCGCCTAGGCTGACCGCGTGCCCGAGGTCGACCTGGTGTTCCCCCGCGCGTTCGTGGAGTTCGTCGACCCGGTCGACCCCGACCAGGTCTACCGCTGCGACCTGACCTGGCTCACGTCGCGGTTCGTCTGCATCTTCGGCCAGGGCTGCCAGGGCATCTACTCCGACGCCCCCGACACCGGCTGCTGCACCCTCGGCGCGCACTTCGCCGACAAGGCCGACGAGAAGCGGGTGGCTTCCTTCGTCGAGCAGCTCGACCCCGACCTCTGGCAGTTCCATCCCGGCGGCCGGCCCAAGAAGTCCGACTGGATCGACAAGGACGACGAGGGTGCCCGCAAGACCCGGGTGCTGGAGCACGACGGACAGTCGGCCTGCATCTTCCACAACCGCGCCGACTTCGCGACCGGCGCCGGCTGCGCCCTGCACGGCCTGGCTCTCAGACAGGGGCGCAACCCCCTGGAGACCAAGCCGGACGTCTGCTGGCAGCTGCCGATCCGGCGCACCTTCCGCACCGTCGAGCGGCAGGACGACACGTCGTACACCGAGGTCTCGATCGGTGAGTACGACCGCCGCGGGTGGGGGCCGGGCGGTCACGACCTCGACTGGTACTGCTCGGGCAACACCGAGGCCCACGTCGGACGAGAGCCGGTCTACGTCACCAACGAGCCCGAGCTGGTCGAGCTCATGGGCCGACCGGCGTACGACGAGCTGGTGACGCACTGCGAGCGGCACCTCGCCGCCCGCGACCGGCTCGCGATCCATCCCGCTGATCCGAGCGAGGACCGTCCGAGCCGGCGCTAGCCGGAGCGGACGACCGCAGCGAGCGGCGCGGTGCGCCCTGCGCACGAGCCGGAACCCGTCCGAGCCGGCGCTAGCCGGAGCCGACGACCGCAGCGAGCGGCGCGGTGCGTCCTGGGCGCAAGCCGGAACGAGGACGTCTCGATGTCGAGAAACACCGACCCCCTGCACGAACCCTTCGGACCAGTGGCGCAGAATGCCGCCATGCGACTGGACCACCTCAGCTTCGCCGCCGGCCCTGACGGCCTCGCCGGCACCGCCCAGCGCATCGGGGGGATGCTCGGCCGTGAGTTCGTGGACGGTGGCGTCCACCCGCGCTTCGGCACCCGCAACATGGTGCTCCCGCTGGCGGACCACACCTACCTCGAGGTCGTCGAGGTGCTCGACCACCCGGCGTCCGACAAGGCCCCGTTCGGCCAGGCCGTGCGTGCCCGCTCGG
The DNA here is from genome assembly GCA_023252065.1 of Nocardioides sp. The sequence continues at coordinate 3,348 of JAHEXO010000009.1, forward strand.
CACTCGGCGGCGGCTGGCTCGGCTGGGTCGTCGCGGTCGACGACATCGCACCGCTGGAGAGGCGGCTCGGCCGCGAGGCCGTCGACGGCAACCGGCACCGCCCCGACGGCACCGAGCTGCTCTGGAAGCAGATCGGCGTCAACGGCTTGCTCTCCGACCCGCAGCTGCCGTTCTTCGTGCAGTGGCTCAGCGACGACGCCCTGCACCCGTCGACGGGTGGCAGCAACGAGTGGTCGCTGCACGCACTCGAGATCGCCGGCGACCCGCAGCGCGTCAGCGAGTGGCTCGGCGTGACCGTCGAGGCACCCCTGGAGGACGTCAAGGTCGAGTGGGTTGCCCCCAACGGCACCCCCGGCATCATCGCCGCGCAGTTCCAGACCCCGAACGGCGTGGTCCGGGTCTGACGCCCTGGCGGCCGAGCCTGCGAGGGCGCCGATGGCGACAACGCCCCCACAAGTCCCGGCACGCGGAGCGGTCCCGAGCCCGAACATCTGGCAGCACCCCGCGACGTACGAGATCGAGAACGCGGCGGTCGACCGCGACGGGCTGATCGAGACGGCGATGCGGTCGGTCGCCGACTGGGCCGGGCGCACGGTGCTCGACGTCGGGTGCGGCACGGGCTACCACCTGCCGGTCTTCGCCGCGACGGCCGAGCGCGTCCACGGCGTCGAGCCGCATCCCGGGTTGCTGCGCCTGGCCGGTCGTCGTACGGCGTCGCTGGCGAACGTCGTCCTGCATGCCGGCACCGCCCAGGATCTGCCGTTGCCCGACGCCTCGGTCGACGTCGCGCATGCGCGCTGGGCCTACTTCTTCGGCCCCGGCTGCGAGCCCGGCCTGCGTGAGCTGGCCCGCGTCGTACGCCGGGGCGGCACGGCGTTCGTCATCGACACCGACGCCGGCCGGTCGACCTGGGGGCGCTGGTTCGCCCGTGGCCATCCCACGATCGACCCGGCAACGGTGGAGAGGTTCTGGGCCCGGCAGGGCTGGACCCGGGTGCCGCTGGATCTCGAGTGGCGCTTCGAGAGCCGTGCCGACCTCGAGGCCGTGGTCCGGATCGAGCTGAGCGCCGAGGTGGCCGACGCAGTCCTGGCCGAGCACTCCGGGTCGACGGTCGACTACGCGGTCAACCTGTGGTGGCGGCGGTTCTGAGGCGGCACTGCCGCGTGGTCACGAGCCGCACAGACGGATGAGCGAGGTCAGCCCGAGCTCAGGCGTACGGCGAGGGTGGGGGTGAGCAGGACCCCGGGACCCATGACCGGCGGCGTGGACAGCAGCCCCTCCAGCGCCCTCACCAGCTCCTCGGCCACCTGCTCGAGCGGCTGACGCACGGAGGTCAGGCCGCCGGGCACGACCTGGGCCACCTGGGAGTCGTCGAACCCGACGACCGCGACGTCGCGGCCCCAGTGGATCCCCCGGTCGCCGAGGGCGTGCAGGACGCCGATCGCCAAGGTGTCGGAGGCACACACGAATGCCGTGGGCCGGGCCTCGTCGAGGAGCACCGAGGCCGCCTCGCGCCCGGAGGCGACGGTGTCCTCGACCCGGGAGGCGAGCCCGCTGGTCGACAGGTCGCGGGCGTGCATGGCGCGGGTCCAGCCCGAACGGCGGTCCTCGCCGATGAAGGAGTCCTTGCGCCAGCCGATCCAGGCGACCCGGGTGTGGCCCTTGTCGAGCAGGTGGCAGGTGGCCAGCTCGGTGCCCGCAGCGCCGTCGACGTCGACCCAGGGGTAGGTCGCCTCGGGGTCGCCCCACGGCCGGCCGAACGCCACGAACGGCGCCCGCTTGCTGGTCAGCCAGGCCGCCTGCGGGTTGCCGAGGTAGGTGTCGGTGACGATGAACGCGTCGACGGCGGTCGAGCGCAGGAGGTCGTCGTACCCCTCGACCGGGTCGTCGGGCGTGCCCGCGAAGAGCAGGATGTGGTAGCCGCTCTCCCCCGACATCTCGACCAGGGTGTGCACGAAGCGGTCCATGGCGGCGTTGGCCGTGCCCTCCTGAGCGGGATTGAACTTCAGCCCGATCAGGTGGCTGGCCCGGGTGCGGAGGTTGCGGGCGGCGCGGTTGGGTGAGTAGCCGAGCTCCGCGATCGCGTCCTGCACCCGGGCCAGGGTGTCGGGGCGCAGGAGCTCGGGGTTGTTCACGGCGTTGGAGACGGTCTGCCGGGAGACACCGGCCCGCTCGGCGACGTCGGCCAGTGTCGGCGGCGACAGCGCGAGCCGTCCGCTCCATGCCATGACGGGACCCCTCTCTTGATCGATCCAAGCGCTTGGAGGATACCGCCCGCGGCCCACGCACTCGTCACCACACCCGCACGGGTACGGCGGGTCGCGCCGCCGCTGCCCCGGCCTGTCGGCGGCCCCGTCTAGCGTTCCGGACATGTCGAAGAGCGCCCGCCCGGCCTACCTCTGCTCCGAGTGCGGCTGGACGTCCGCGAAGTGGGTGGGCCGCTGCGGTGAGTGCCAGGCCTGGGGCTCGGTCGCCGAGGCGGCCGCGCCCCCCACGACGTCCCGCACCGGAGCGGCGCCGGTGACCTCGGCGGCGGTGCCGATCGCGCAGGTCTCGGTCGAGACGTCGGCCTTCCGGAGCAGCGGCGTGCCCGAGCTCGACCGGGTGCTCGGCGGCGGCCTCGTCCCGGGCGCCGCGATCCTCCTGGCCGGCGAGCCGGGAGTGGGCAAGAGCACCCTCCTGCTCGAGGTCGCCGCCCAGACCGCCCGCTACGCCCGCCGCACCCTCTACGTCACCGGCGAGGAGTCCGCGTCGCAGGTGCGGCTGCGCGCCGACCGCACCGGAGGGGTCCACGACGAGCTCTACCTCGCCGCCGAGACCGACCTCGGGGCGATCCTCACCCACATCGAGCAGGTGCGCCCCGAGGTCGTCGTGGTCGACTCCGTGCAGACCATCGGGGCGGCGAGCGTCGACGGCGTGCCCGGTGGCGTGACCCAGGTCAAGGAGGTCGCGGCGGCGCTGATCCGGGTCGCCAAGACCCGCGACATCACCACGATCATGGTCGGCCACGTCACCAAGGACGGCTCGATCGCGGGGCCGCGGGTGCTCGAGCACGTCGTCGACGTCGTCCTCCACTTCGAGGGCGACCGCAACTCCCGCTTCCGCATGCTTCGCGCTCTGAAGAACCGGTTCGGCCCGGTCGACGAGGTCGGCTGCTTCGACCTCGCCGCCGAGGGCATCACCGCGGTCACCGACCCCACCGGCCTCTTCGTGGAGAACCACGAGCACCGCGTCCCCGGCACCTGCGTGGCGGTGACGATGGAGGGCCGGCGGCCGATGCTGGCCGAGGTCCAGGCGCTGGTGACCCGGAGCGCCCTGGAGCGCCCACGCCGTACGACGTCGGGGCTCGACGGCTCGCGGGTCGCGATGATCCTGGCGGTCCTCCAGCAGCACTGCCGCGTCTCCCTGCTCGGGAGCGACGTGTTCGTCTCCACCGTGGGAGGCGCGAGACTCACCGAGCCGGCCACCGACCTCGCGATCGCGGTCGCCCTGGCCTCCGCCGGCACCGGCGCTGCTCCACCTCGGGGCGTGGTCGCGCTGGGCGAGATCAGCCTGGCCGGCGAGGTCCGCAAGGTGCGCGACCTCCCTCAGCGCATCGCCGAGGCCGCGCGGCTCGGGTTCCGGGTCGCCGTGGTCCCGACCGCTGCAGGTCGCAAGGGCGCGCCCGGCCGGAGCCGCACCGTCGACGGGATGACCGTGCTCGAGACCCCCGACCTGGTCGGCGCCCTGCGGCTGCTCGGGATGACCGAGACGCGCCAGCGCCGCGGCCCGGCCGTCGAGGCCGTCGCCCGACCGCGCGACGAGGAGCCGCACGAGCCGCTCCGCAGCCGACCCGACGAGGCCGCAGAGCCTGGCGAGGCTTCCCCTCTCGACCCCTCGACCCTCGAAGGCTGGACGATGCCCGACCCGCTCGAGACCCACGACGACCCCGACGAGTGGCCCCCGCTGCGGAGCGTCTGAGCCACGTCGCCGATGACCACGTCCGCGCTCGTGGGCGTTGTCGGCTCAGCGGACCGGGCCAACCCCTAGACTGACGCCCGCGCGGCTCAGACCGCAGCACATGCGCAGACGAGGGGGCGGACACCGTGGCTGGCGGGACGGGGAACGACGACACGGCGCGCCTGCGTCTCGTCTTGTCGGCGCTGGCCCCGGGCACCGCGCTCCGTGACGGCCTCGAGCGCATCCTGCGCGGCCGCACCGGCGCCCTGATCGTGCTCGGCCACGATCGCGTCGTCGAGTCGATCTGCACCGGCGGGTTCACCCTCGACGTCCCGTTCACCGCCACGGGGCTGCGCGAGCTGGCCAAGATGGACGGCGCGATCATCGTCGACCGCGACCTCAGCCGGATCACCCGCGCCGCCGTACACCTGATGCCCGACCCCGCCATCCCCTCCGACGAGACCGGCACCCGCCACCGTACGGCCGACCGGGTCGCCCGGCAGACCGGCTGGCCGGTGATCTCGGTGTCGCAGTCGATGCAGATCATCGCCGCGTACGTCGGTGACATCCGGCACGTGATCGAGGGCTCGGCCCAGATCCTGTCCCGTGCCAACCAGGCCCTGGCCACCCTCGAGCGCTACAAGCTCCGCCTCGACGAGGTCTCCGCGACCCTGTCGGCGCTGGAGATCGAGGACCTGGTGACCGTGCGCGACGTCGCGGTCGTCGCCCAGCGGCTGGAGATGGTCATCCGGATCGCCCGCGAGATCGAGGACTACGTCCTCGAGCTCGGCACCGACGGCCGCCTGCTGTCGCTGCAGCTCGAGGAGCTGGTCACCGGTGTCGACCAGGAGCGCGAGCTCGTGGTCCGCGACTACCTGCCGTCCGTACGCCGCGCCAAGGGGCCCCAGGCAGCCCTCGCCCGGCTCGAGGCACTCTCGTCCATCGACCTGGTCGACCCCGCGTCGGCCTCCCGGGCGCTCGGGCTCGGCGACCACCTCGACGGGGCCGTCGCACCGCGCGGCTACCGGCTGCTGGCCAAGGTGCCGCGCCTGCCGGGCACGGTCGTCGAGCGCCTGGTCGAGCACTTCGAGACGTTGCAGAAGCTCCTCTCCGCAGGCGTCGAAGACCTCCAGGCCGTCGAAGGCGTGGGCGAGCTGCGGGCGCGGAGTGTCCGCGAGGGTCTGTCCCGGCTCGCGGAGTCGTCGATCCTCGAGCGCTACGTCTGAGCATCACAACTAGCTGGCATACAAACCGGCATCGAGGTCACCGGGAAAGTCCGGTTTGTATGCCAGTTAGTGTGTGACGCCCGGCTCAGCCGCCCTGCTGGTGGTTCTTGCCGGTGTGCGGGTTGGCGGTCCGGGTCACCACCGGCGCCGCCGGGGTCGTCAGCTCGAACGTCGTCTCCTGTGGCTCGCCGCCGAGAGCGGCCGCGCGGAGGTGATAGGTGCCGGCGACGGCCCAGGCGGTCATCCGCGGGCAGCCCGGCTCGGAGCGCTTGGCGTTCCAGGTCAGCTTCACCGGGGTCACCTGGGTGTTGCGGAGCACCAGGTCGCGGGTCGGGATGGCCTTCGCGCACTGCACCGTCGTCCAGATGAGGTGGGGGCCCGAGGTGATCCGCAGTGCCAGGGTGCGGCCCGACATCGTCCAGTCACACGCGGGCGACGCGATCGTCGAGAACTCCAGCAGCAGCGAGATGTCGCTGCCGGCCACGGGGCGCGGCACCGACGGTGACACCGCCACGTCGTCGGCGGCACACGGCCCGCTCGGCATCACCAGCGGGGGCGCCGACGCGGAGTCCTGGACGTGGTGACCCATGCCCACGGCCGATCCGGCCGTCGACCCCGAGCCGGGCAGGGTGGCCCCCGAGCTCCGGGGTGAGGTCTGTGCCGCTGGAGTCGCCCGGTCGAGACCGGACGAGCCGTCGCTCGAGCCTCCGAGCATCTTGGCGATCCCCACCACCAGCAGCGTCGCGATGCCCAGCACCATCAGCCGGCGCACCCAGTAGACGCGCGCCGGAAGCCTCCTGCGCGTCGCCCGGGTCATGCCGGAAACGCTAACCAGCGACCGTCCTCCGGCGCGGTTGCCACGCGGGCCGCAAGGGGCACGGCCGACGCGGCACTGCTCGCGAGGCGGCCGTAGGCTCACGCCGTGTCCGCGCTTCACGCACCGCTGCTCGAGTGGTACGACGAGCACGCCCGCGACCTGCCCTGGCGGCGTACGACGGCGACAGCGTGGGGCGTCCTGGTCTCCGAGCTGATGCTCCAGCAGACGCCGGTCGCCCGGGTCCTGCCGGTGTACGACGCGTGGCTGGCGCGCTGGCCCACGCCGGGTGACCTCGCGGCGGCGCCCGTCGGCGAGGCGATCCGGGCGTGGGGTCGGCTGGGCTACCCCCGACGGGCCATCCGGCTCCACGGCGCCGCGACCGCGATCACCGAGCAGCACGACGGCCGGGTCCCCGACACCTACGAGGTGCTCCGGGCCCTCCCGGGCGTCGGCGACTACACCGCCTCGGCGGTGCTGGCCTTCGCCTTCGGGCGGCGCCAGGCGGTCCTCGACACCAACGTCCGACGGGTGCTGGCCCGCGTGGTGACCGGGGTGGAGTTCCCGCCGACGGCGGTGACGGCTGCCGAGAGGTCCGTGGCGGTCGACCTCCTTCCCGACGACGAGCCCACTGCGGCCACCTGGTCGGTGGCTCTCATGGAGCTGGGGGCGCTGGTCTGCACCGCGGCCTCACCCACCTGCGACGCCTGCCCGGTCGCGGCGGCGTGCGCCTGGCGGGCCGCCGGCCATCCGGCGTACGACGGTCCGCCGCGGTGTGGACAGGCCTGGGCCGGCACCGACCGACAGTGCCGCGGGCGGCTGATGGCCCTGGCCCGGGATGCGGAGGGCGCGGTGAGCGCGCAGGGAATGCAACGTGCCTGGCCGGACGACGACCAGCGCGCGAGGTGCCTGAGCTCCCTGCTCGACGACGGGTTGCTGGTCGCAGCCGCCGGCGGCTACGCGCTGCCGGTCTGACCCCAGCGCGCCTCCACGACCTCCGCGAGGTCGGCGACGGTACGACGCTGATGGGCGGGCGGGTCGAGGGGCTGGTCGAGCAGGAGACCCATGAACGTCGCGTCGACCAACGCGGCCGACCGCCGTGCGGCGGCGGCGCCCAGCCCGGCTCGGGTGAAGTGTCCGGCGAGCGCCGACATCCAGCCCGTGTTGGCGTCGCGCACCTCCGCGGCATAGGGCTCCTGCCCGAACAGCCCGAGCGCCGCGGCCTCGACGTAGAGCCGCTGGCACCGCTGCTGGCGCCCGGTGGTGACCTCGCGCCAGAGAGACCGCACCGCCTCGCGGAGGTCGGGTGCCGTGGGCAGGGCGCGGATGCTCTCCATCGACCGGGCTGTCGAGGTGCGCAGGATCGTCGCGACGAGGTCGTCCTTGTCGCGGAAGTGGTAGAGCAGCATCCGGTCGCTGGTGCCGAGCGCCTCGGCCAGCGGGCGCAGCCTCAGACCGATCAACCCGTGCTCGAGGGCGTAGTCGGTCGCCGCCTCGGCCAGCTCCTCACGCCGTGTCGGCACCGTGCCCCCTTTCGCGCATCAAAGACTTTGAGACGGTCTGTAGCGTCCGCTACAGTACCTATGTAGCAACCGCTACATTCGTCGTACCGAGAGAGTCAGTCATGTTCAGCCCGTTCGTCGTCCTGCTCGCCGCCATCGGCGTGGAAGTCGGCGCGACCACCATCCTGCCGAAGACCCGCGGCTTCCACGACCTTCCCTGGTCGGTCGTCGTGCTCGGCGGCTACGCGATCTCGATCTGGATGCTCGCCCTCGTGGTTCGCCAGATGTCTGTCACGGTGGCCTACGCCGTGTGGTCCGGGCTCGGAACGGCGGCGATCGCGCTCGTCGGCGCGCTGGTGCTCGGCGAACGTCTCGACCTGGTGAAGCTGGCGGCCCTGGCGCTGATCGTCGTCGGTGTGGTCGTCCTCAACCTCCACACCGCCCACTGACCTGGCGCTTCGGTCACCTCACACGACACCGACCCGGCAGTCGCGTCGTACGCAACTGCCGGGTCGGTGTGATGACGCGTGACGCGAGCGCCGGGTCAGTCGACGGCCTTCTCGACGTCGGTCGGGCCGGGCGTCTCTTCGTCACCCTCACCGCGGCCGGCCGGGCCGGGCGACGGCTCTGCCGCGACCGTCTCCAGAGGCGGCAGGTCGGGCAGCTCGGCCATCTTCTGACCCTTGAACGTGAACGTGGCCGTGGGGCCCTCGCCCTCGACGCCCACCAGCACGATCTGGCCAGGACCGATCTCGCCGAAGAGCATCTTCTCGGCCAGGACGTCCTCGATCTCGCGCTGGACCGTACGGCGCAGCGGGCGCGCACCGAGGACCGGGTCGAACCCACGCGTGGCCAGGAGGTTCTTGGCCGGCTGCGTGAGCTCGAGCGACATGTCGCGGTCCTTCAGCCGGAGCTCGACGAAGGCGATCATGTTGTCGACCATGTGGACGATCTGCTCCTGCGACAGCGGCGGGAACACGATGATCTCGTCGACACGGTTGAGGAACTCGGGCCGGAAGTGCTGCTTGAGCTCCTCCTGCACCTTGTTCTTCATCCGCTCGTAGGACCCTGCGGCGTCGCCGGACTGGGCGAAGCCGAGGTTGACGCCCTTGGCGATGTCCTTGGTGCCGAGGTTGGTGGTCATGATGATGACGGTGTTCTTGAAGTCGACCACCCGGCCCTGGGAGTCGGTCAGGCGACCTTCCTCCAGGATCTGCAACAGGCTGTTGAAGATGTCGGGGTGGGCCTTCTCGACCTCGTCGAACAAGACCACGGAGAACGGCTTGCGCCGGACCTTCTCGGTGAGCTGGCCGCCCTCCTCGTAGCCGACGTAGCCCGGAGGCGAGCCGAAGAGGCGGGAGACCGTGTGCTTCTCGCTGAACTCACTCATGTCGAGCTGGATCAGCGCGTCCTCGTCACCGAAGAGGAACTCCGCCAGGGTCTTGGACAGCCACGTCTTACCGACACCGGACGGGCCGGCGAAGATGAAGGAGCCACCAGGACGCTTCGGGTCCTTCAGACCCGCACGCGTACGACGGATGGCCCGGCTGAGCGCCTTGACGGCCTCCTCCTGGCCGATGACCCGCTTGTGGAGCTCGTCCTCCATCTTGAGCAGTCGCGTGGACTCCTCCTCGGACAGCTTCACGATCGGGATGCCGGTCGCCACGGCGAGCACCTCGGCGATCAGCTCCTCGTCGACCTCCGCGACCTCGTCGAGGTCGCCGGCGCGCCACTGCTTCTCGCGCTCGACCTTCTTTGCGGTCAGCTGCTTCTCCTCGTCGCGCAGGCGCGCGGCGGCCTCGAAGTCCTGCCCGTCGATGGCGGCCTCCTTGCGCTGCCGCACCTCGGCGATCTTCTCGTCGTACTCGCGCAGGTCGGCGGGCGCCGTCATCCGGCGGATGCGGAGCCGGGAGCCGGCCTCGTCGATGAGGTCGATGGCCTTGTCGGGCAGGAACCGGTCGCTGATGTAGCGGTCGGCCAGGGTCGCCGCCGAGACCAGCGCCTCGTCGGTGATCGTCACCCGGTGGTGGGCCTCGTAGCGGTCGCGCAGGCCCTTGAGCATCTCGATCGTGTGGGCGATCGACGGCTCGGCGACCTGGATGGGCTGGAAGCGGCGCTCGAGCGCGGCGTCCTTCTCGAGGTACTTGCGGTATTCGTCGAGGGTGGTCGCGCCGATCGTCTGCAGCTCACCACGAGCCAGCATCGGCTTGAGGATGGACGCCGCGTCGATGGCACCCTCGGCCGCACCGGCGCCGACGAGGGTGTGGATCTCGTCGATGAACAGCACGATGTCGCCGCGGGTGCGGATCTCCTTGAGCACCTTCTTCAGGCGCTCCTCGAAGTCGCCGCGGTAGCGGGAGCCGGCCACCAGGGCGCCGAGGTCGAGGGTGTAGATCTGCTTGTCCTTGAGCGTCTCGGGGACGTTGCCCTTGACGATGTCCTGGGCCAGGCCCTCGACGATGGTCGTCTTGCCGACACCGGGCTCGCCGATCAGGACGGGGTTGTTCTTCGTACGGCGCGACAGGATCTGCATGACCCGCTCGATCTCCTGCTCGCGGCCGATGACCGGGTCGAGCTTGGACTCACGGGCGTCTTGAGTAAGGTTGCGGCCGAACTGGTCGAGCACCAGCGACGACGACGGGGCGTCGGCCGGGGCGCCGGAGGTCGCCGCCTGCGCGCCGGTCTGCTCCTTGCCCTGGAAGCCGCTGAGCA
>JAHEXO010000291.1 GCA_023252065.1 Nocardioides sp.
GTCTGGCTGGAGGACGGGCTGATCGCCGACGCCCGGGTCGGGCTGGCCGCGGTCGGCCCGAACACCACGGGCATCCCCGAGATCGCCGGAGCGCTGCGCGGGCGACCGCCCGGGGACGATGCGTTCGCCGAGGCCGGCCGGCTTGCCGCCGCCGGGTGCCGGCCAGTCACCGACGCGCGGGGCACCGAGGCCTACAAGCGCCACCTCGCCGACGAGCTGACACGGCGTACCCTCCGAACAGCCGCTGCCCGCGCGGCCGGGACCTGGACGGAGTAGGGCCCGCGTGGAGGTCTCGATCACGGTCAACGACGAGCTGGTCACCCGCGACGTCGAGGCGCGGATGCTGCTGGTGCACTTCCTGCGCGACGAGCTCGGCCTGACCGGCACGCACGCGGGCTGCGACACCTCCAACTGCGGCGCCTGCATCGTGCTGTACGACGGGGAGCCGGTGAAGTCGTGCACGGTGCTGGCCCCGATGGCCGACGGGCACGACGTACGCACGGTCGAGCACCTCGAGCTGGGCGGGGTCCTCGACCCGGTGCAGGAGGGGTTCATGCAGTGCCATGGTCTGCAGTGCGGCTTCTGCACCCCGGGCATGCTGCTCACCGCCCGCGCCCTCCTCGACCGCGACCCCGACCCCAGCCCCGAGGTGATCCGGGAGGCGATCTCGGGGCAGATCTGCCGGTGCACGGGCTACGCGACCATCGTCCGGTCGGTGCGCTGGGCGGCCGACCACCCCGACGGCCTGACCGACCGCGACCTCGGGGACCTCCTGTGACCACGCGCGCCCCCGAGACCGAGCACGCCGACGGGCGCGGTCCGTTCGGGCACGGCCGGATGCTGCGCAAGGAGGACCGGCGGCTGGTCCGTGGCCGGGGCCGCTTCACCGACGACCTCCAGCTCCCCGGGATGCTCCACCTCGCCATCTTGAGATCGCCGGTCGCGCATGCGCGGATCGTGTCGGTCGACACCCTGGCCGCCGAGGCGCATCCCCGGGTGCGTGCGGTCGTCACGGGGGCGATGCTCGAGGAGCGTGGCCTGGCCTGGATGCCGACGCTGCCCGGCGACCGGCAGCCGGTGCTGGCCACCGACAAGGTGCGGTTCCAGGGGCAGGAGGTGGCGTTCGTCGTCGCCGACGACCGCTACGCCGCCCGGGACGCCCTCGAGCTGATCGACGTCGAGTACGACGTGCTCCCGCCGGTCGTCGACTCGCGTCGGGCGCTCGACCCCGGCGCGCCCCTCATCCGCGACGACGTGGCGGGCAAGGCCGACAACCTCTGCTTCGAGTGGGAGACGGGCGATGCTGCCGCGACCGCGTCCGTCTTCGAGCGCGCCGAGGTGACCCTGGCCCAGGAGATCGTCTTCCCGCGGGTCCACCCCGCTCCGCTCGAGACCTGCGGGGCCGTCGCCGACTACGACCGCATCGACGGACATCTCACCCTCTGGTCGACGACGCAGGCTCCGCACGCCCACCGCACGTTGCTCGCCCGCTTCATCGGGATCGAGGAGCATCGGATCCGCGTCATCTCCCCTGACATCGGTGGCGGCTTCGGCAACAAGGTGCCGATCTACCCGGGCTACGTGTGCGCGATCGTCGGCTCGATGGTGACCGGCAAGCCCGTGAAGTGGGTCGAGGACCGCACCGAGAACCTCGTGGCCAGCGGCTTCGCCCGCGACTACGTCATGCAGGGCGAGATAGCGGCCACCCGCGACGGGAGGATCCTCGCCGTCCGCAGCCACGTGCTCGCCGACCACGGTGCCTTCAACGGTGCGGCCACACCGATGCAGTTCCCGGGCGGCTTCTTCGGGGTGTTCACCGGCAGCTACGACCTCGAGGCCGGCTACTGCTCGATGACCGCCGTCCACACCAACAAGGCACCGGGCGGCGTCGCCTACGCCTGCTCGTTCCGGATCGCCGAGGCGGTCTATCTCGTCGAGCGCATGGTCGACATCCTCGCCGACGAGCTCGGCATCGACCCGGTGGAGCTGAGGCTGCGCAACTTCATCCGCCCCGACCAGTTCCCCTACGTCAGCCGGACCGGCTGGATCTACGACTCCGGTGACTACCCGACCGCGATGGCCGAGGCGCTCCGCATCGCGTGGTACGACGCGCTGCGGGCCGAGCAGGCAGAGCGCCGGGCCCGCGGCGAGCTGATGGGCATCGGCGTCGCGTTCTTCACCGAGGCCGTCGGCGCCGGACCCCGCCAGGAGATGGACCTCGCCGGGCTCGCGATGGCCGACGCCTGCGAGCTCACCATCAACCCCACCGGCACTGCGGTGGTGCGGATCTCGGTGCAGTCCCAGGGCCAGGGGCACGAGACCACCTTCGCCCAGATCGTCGCCGAGGAGATCGGCATCCACCCCGACGACGTCGACGTGATCCATGGCGACACCGACACCACGCCGTACGGGCTCGGGACCTACGGCAGCCGCTCCACCCCCGTCTCCGGGGCGGCCGCCGTGCTCGTCGCCCGCAAGCTGCGCGAGCGCTGCCGTGAGATCGCGGCCCACCTGCTCGAGGTCTCGCCGGCCGACCTCGACTGGGACCGCGGCACGTTCTCGGTCAGGGGCGTCCCGGACACCCGGGTCACGATGCGCGACATCGCGGCCACGGCGTACGGCGGCGACCTGCCCGAGGGCCTGGCCGGCGGTCTCGAGGACAGCGTCGTCTACAGCCCGTCGAGCCTGACCTACCCGTTCGGCGCCTACATCTGCGTCGTCGACATCGACCCGGGGACGGCGGTGGTGAAGGTGCGGCGCTTCATCGCGGTCGACGACTGCGGCACCCGGATCAACGAGATGATCGTGGAGGGCCAGATCCATCGCGGCCTGACCGACGGTGTCGGGATGGCCCTGATGCAGCAGGTCACCTTCGACGAGCACGGGAACTGTCTCAACGCCTCGCTCATGGACTACCTGATCCCGACGGCGCTCGAGGTGCCCGACTGGGAGACCGGTACGACGGTCACCCCGTCGCCGCATCATCCGATCGGCGCCAAGGGTGTCGGGGAGTCCGCGACCGTGGGCTCGCCACCCGCCGTGGTGAACGCGATAATCGACGCGCTCGAGCCCTATGGTGTGCGCCACGCGGACATCCCGCTCACGCCGTCCCGGGTGTGGGAGGCCATGCAGTCAGGGCAGCCACCGCAGTTCGGACCGGAAGGGGGACCGCCGACCCGATGACCCCGACCCAGCTGCGCGCGTTCGCGGCCGTCGTCCGTCTCGGGTCGGTCAAGGCTGCCGCAGCCGAGCTCCTCGTGACCGAGGCAGCCGTCTCGCTGCACGTCGGCCAGCTGCGCAAGGAGCTCGGCGACCAGCTCTTCACCCGCACCTCGGCCGGCCTCGCGTTCACGCCGGGCGGGCTGCGGCTGGCCAGCCGCGCCGTCGAGCTCCTCGGCCTCCAGGACCGCACCGTGCTCGAGGTGCGCGCCGCCGGCGTGGGCCGGCGGATGCTGCGGCTCGGCACCTCTACGCTGTTCGCCGAGTTCGCCGCGCCGGGGCTGATCGGCCTGTTCGCCGAGCGCGCGAAGGACCTCGACGTCGAGCTCAGCACCCACCGCACCACCCAGTTCGAGTCTCTGCTGATGACCCGCGCCGTCGACGCCACCATCGGACCGCGCATCGCGCGCACGGAGAACACGCTGAGCAGCAAGCTCTTCCTCAACTACCAGGTGATCGCGGTCGCGGCCCCCGACCATCCCGTGCACAAGGCGACGCCGAGCACGGCGATGCTGCGCCAGCAGACCTGGCTGCTCGGGCCCTCGGCCGCGGAGGATGCCGGGGTGACCACCGCCCTGCTGCACCGACTCGGCGTACCGGAGGACCGGCAGCAGATCTTCCAGAGCCACGCGGCCGCCCTCGAGGAGACCAAGCGGGGTCGCGGCGTCTCGCTCACGCTCTCCTTCGCCGTCGCCCACGACCTCGCCGCCGGACAGCTCGTGCAGGTCGCCGGGCGCACCCTGACCGCCCAGGGGTCGTGGCACATCTCGACGCTCGGTGGTGGGCAGGCGACCCCGGCGGCGGAGGAGATGACGCGCTTCATCACCACCCCGCGGGCGACCCAGGCGATGCTGCGCGGCCGGGCGGTCGCGCACGGGCGGTTCAAGCCCGCCGTACACGTCACGCTCTGGAGCTGACCGCCCCTCCGGCGTCCGCCCCAGCGCCGGCCGGCCGGCCGAGCCACAGGCGACACATGAGTCACAGCGCCCACGTGGTCCACTTGCAGGGCGTTGCAGCGGCCGAGAAGTGCCTGAGTCACCGGCGAACCCGCGTCCGGCAACAACCCCC
>JAHEXO010000292.1 GCA_023252065.1 Nocardioides sp.
GGCACCGAGTCGACAGGGATGTGCTGCACGGAGATCCGCTTGCGGAAGACCCAGTACGTCCAGGACTGGTAGGCCAGGACGATCGGCGTCATCACCAGTGCCACCGCCGTCATGATCTGGAGCGTGAGGTGGGTCGAGGACGCGTTGGTCGTGGTCAGGCTGTAGGCAGCCGACGTCGAGCTCACCATCACGTCGGGGAACAGCGCGATGAAGAGTCCGGCGACCGCGAGGGCGAGGCAGGCGAAGGTGCCGATGAACGCCCAACCCTCACGCACCCGGAGCACGGCGCCGAGCGCACCTACCAGGCACAGGGCCGCGAGAACGAAGAACACCGCCGAGCCGAAGTTCCCGGTCAGGAACTGGGTCCAGACCAGGAACACGACCGCGACCGCCGCCGCCGCCAGTCCCACCTTGACCGCGAGGGCTCGGGCCCGCTCCCTGATCGGGCCGTCGGTCTTGAGGGCGGTGTAGATCGCGCCGTGCGTGAGGAACAGCAGCAGCGTGGTCAGGCCGCCGACCAGGGCATAGGGGTTGAGCAGGTTGAAGAACCCGCCCGTGTACTCCATGTTCTTGTCGATCGGGGTGCCCTTGATGATGTTGGCGAAGGCCACGCCCCAGAGCAGCGACGGGATGAAAGAGCCGACGACGATCGCGGTGTCCCAACGGTTCTTCCACTGCTCGCCGTGCCCCTTGGCGCGGTACTCGAACGCGACACCGCGCACGATCAGCGCGACCAGGATCAGCAGCAGGGGCAGGTAGAACCCGCTGAACAGGGTGGCGTACCAGTTGGGGAACGCCGCGAACGTGGCCCCGCCGGCGACGAGCAGCCAGACCTCGTTGCCGTCCCAGACCGGGCCGATGGTGTTGATCATGACCCGGCGCTCCTGGTCGGTCTTGCCGAGGACCGGCAGGAGCATGCCGACGCCGAAGTCGAAGCCTTCGAGCGTGAAGTAGCCCATCCAGAGGATGGCGATGAGTGCGAACCACAAGGTGGTGAGTGCCACGGGAAGTCTCCTCAGTACGCGAACGCGAGCGGGCGGTCGGGGTCGTCGGAGTCGTCCTTGTCGGGCTCCGGGTCGGGCGGTAGTCCGGCCTTGATCGCGGCCAGCAGCAGGCCGACCTCGATCACCGCGAGCACGGCGTACAGCAACGTGAAGGTGATCATCGAGGTGAGCACCGCCCCCGCGCCGACGCTGGGCGAGACGCCGTTAGCCGTGGTCATCACTCCGAAGACCAGCCAGGGCTGGCTGCCCATCTCGGTGAAGATCCAGCCGAACGAGTTGGCCGCGATCGGGAGGAACGGCAGCAGGATCGCGCCGCGCACCAGCCACTTGTTGGTGGGCGCGCGACCCTTGCGGGTCACCCAGAGCAGGAGCGCGCCGATCGCCGCGGTGACGAGCCCGAGCCCGATCATGAAGCGGAAGGACCAGTAGGTCACCGGGATGATGGGCGTGAAGCTGCCGGGCGAGTAGTAGGCCGCACTCGGGTCCTGGCCGTATTTCGCCTTGTACTCGGCGCGCAGCTGGTTGATGCCCTTGATCTCGCCGTTGAACGAGCCGGTGCCGAGGAACGACAGCAGACCCGGGACCTCGATGATCGCGGTGTGCTTCTCGCCGTTCAGGCTCCCGATCGTCAGGATCGAGAACGGCGCGTTGGTCTTGGTGTCGTACAGACCCTCGGCGGCCGCCATCTTCATGGGCTGGACCTGGGTCATGACCTTGCCGGAGATGTCACCGGAGAACGCGACCCCGAGGCCGGCGACCAACATGATCGCGGAGCCCGTGTGCACGGCGCGACGGAAGGTCTCCCTTGCCTCACCGTCGGTCTTTGCGAACTTGTAGAACGCGATGCCGGCCACGAAGGCGCCGGCGGTCATGTACGCCGCCAGGACCACGTGGGGGAACGTCACCAGCTGCACCTTGTTGGTGAGCACCGCGAAGAAGTTGGTCAGCTCGGCACGACCGGTGCGGGGGTTGTACTTGTAGCCCACCGGGTGCTGCATCCAGGAGTTGGCGGCCAGGATGAAGTACGCCGAGAACAGCGTCCCGATGTGCACCAGCCAGATGCAGGCGGTGTGCAGCTTCTCCGGCAGCTTGTCCCACCCGAAGATCCACAACCCCAGGAACACCGACTCCAGGAAGAAGGCGAGCAAGCCCTCGACCGCCAGCGGTGCGCCGAAGATGTCACCGACGAAGCGCGAGTAGGCACTCCAGTTCATGCCGAACTGGAACTCCTGCACGATGCCGGTCACGACCCCGATCGCGAAGTTGATCAGGAAGAGCTTCCCGAAGAACTTGGTGAGCCTGAGCCACTGGGGGTTCTTGGTGCGCACCCAGGCGGTCTGGTAGATCGCGACGATCGCAGACAGGCCGATGGTGACGGGGACGAAGAGGAAGTGGTAGACGGTCGTGATGCCGAACTGCCACCGGGCGAGGTCAAGTGGGTCCACGGGCATGACGATCCTGGACGGCGCCCCTCACGCGGGACGGTCAGGGGTACCGACCGCGCGGGACCTTGGTCCTGATCGTTCGGGGTCGTGCGACCGTGCCCTGGATCACAACGCGTACCAACGTCGACCTCAGGCCCTTGTGGTCGGGGCCGTTGACCAGGAGGACGACGCGCCGACGGAACGCACCGCGTGTGGGGCACCGCAGCCGATCGCGTCGGGCGTGTGCGCCGTCGTCCTCCTGGTCGGACTCCTCGGGCCGTCGTTCAGGCAGTGACCGGGGTGCGACCCGAGTAGGCGGCGAGCCGGTCCAGCGCGTCGGCCCCGTCGCCCGGGGCGACCTCGTCGGCGAACACCCGCCCGCGGCCGGACACGATGAGCTCCTCGCCCAGCCGCGCGACGTACGCCACGACCTCGTCGGCGATCTCGATCGGGCGCCCGCTGCCCTGCGCGATGTCCCAGCCGTGCAGCAGCAGCTCGACGGCGATGATCGACGGGCCGATCGCGGCCGGCACCTCGCGGCCGGCGGGATCGGTGACGGTGCCGTCGAGCCCGCGCGCGGCCCACGCCCGCAGGGCCTCGTCGGACATCTGGGACACCTTGGTCTCCAGGGAGCCCTCGGCGGGCATCTCGACCGTCGCACCCGCCATCGCGCCCAGCGCGGTCATCGAGCCCATGAGGTGGACGGCGACCTCGTGGCAGGTCTGGCCTCCGCAGGGGGTCGTCCTCGGCTTGTCGTCGACGGTGAGGCTGCGCAGCATCGGCTGGATCGCGGCCAGCACGGCGTACCCGGCCACGATCGGGTCGAGGGTCTCCGGTGCCCAGGCCCACTCGTCGCGGCCCGCCTCGCCCTTGACCGCGAGGCGCTCGAGACGGTCGAGGTAGTGGGCCCAGCCCTCCGCGTGCCCGGCCACCGACTCCGGCGTCGGCAGGCCCGCGTGGGTCAGGGTCAGGCGGCTCCCGCCCTCGGCCTCCTCGATGGTCACCGTCACCGTCGACGCGTCGGGCGGCAGGGCGTCGTCGCCCTCCCAGCCCCACCCCAGCACCAGCCGGCGGCCCGGCTCGACCTCGCGGACCGTGCCCGCGGCCACGTGGGCCGGGGTGACCCGCCAGGCCCAGGTGCCGCCGGCGCGGAGGTCGACGGTGGCGCAGACTGCGCTCCAGCGGCGGAGGCGCTCGGGGTCGGTCACCAGCGCGAAGGCCTCGTCGGGTCCGACCGGGAGGTGGACCGCGGCCGAGTAGGGAGTGACGTCGTTCATGGTTGCTCCTCGGAGGGTGTGGTGCGGGCTGCGCCGGCCAGGCGGTCGGCGTCGCGGACGAGCTCGTCGAGCTCGCGGGTCCAGAACGAGGCGATCTCCGCCTGCAGCCGCGCGATGCCCGAGGGCTCGATGCGGTAGAGGCGTCGGCGTCCCTGCTGCTCGGCGGTCACCAGCCCCGCGTCCACGAGGACACCGAGGTGCTGGCTGATGGCCGACCGGGTGACGTCGAAGTCCCCCGCGACGTCACCGGCGTACTGCGGCCCCTGCGCCAGCAGCTGCAGGATGCGGCGCCGGGTCGGCTCCGCCGCCGCTGCGAACGCGTCGGTCATGTTTCAATACGTTAGCCGTCACTAACGCATGAGGCAAGGGGCCTGCGCCGCCTTGGCCCGCTCCTTGAAGAAACCGCTGGAAAAGCGGACCGAGCGCAGCGGTGGCCGGTCACTTGTACAGCGGTTTCTCCGGACAGGTCCCCGCGCGAGCCGGGCCGGGGGTGGGTCAGGAGGCGGCGAGGAAGGCCAGCAGGTCCTGGCGGGTCAGGACGCCGACGGGCTTGCCGTCCTCGTGGACCAGGACCGCGTCGG
>JAHEXO010000293.1 GCA_023252065.1 Nocardioides sp.
GTAGGCGATGCCGGCGCCCATCATCCCGGCGCCGAGCACGGCCACCTTGGTGGCGGTGAACCTCTCGAAGCCCGCGGGGCGGAACTTGCCGGCGTTGATCGCCTGCAGGTCGAAGAAGAACGCCTGCGTCATGTTCTTGAAGTTCTGCCCGACGATCAGCTTGGTCAGGTAGCGGCTCTCGACCCGGCTCGCGGTGTCGAAGTCGGTGCTGGCTCCCTCGACGGCGGCAGACAGGATCGCGCGCTGCGCGGGGTAGACGGCGCCCTTGGTCTGCTGGCGCAGCAGAGCCGGGAACGCCGGCAGGAACGCCGCCAGCTTGGGCGACTGCGGGGTGCCGCCGGGCATCCGGTAGTCGGGGCGGTCCCAGGGGTTGCCGGCCGCCTCGGGGTTGGCTTTGATCCACGCCTTCGCGGCAGGGACCAGGTAGGCGCGGTCGGGGACCAGCTCGTCGACCAGGCCCTTGCCCAGAGCGTCGGCGGGCTTGAAGCGCGTGCCCTGGAGCAGGACGTCCATCAGTGCCGAGCTCACACCGAGCATCCGGACCACGCGGGTCACGCCTCCCCCGCCGGGGAGGAGACCAAGGGTGGCTTCCGGCAGACCGACCACGGCCGAGGCGTCCTCGATCAGGATCCGGCGGTGGCAGGCCAGAGCGATCTCCAGGCCACCGCCGAGGGCGGCACCGTTGATCGCGGCGACGACCGGCTTCGGGAGCTTCTCGAGACGGCGCAGGTCTGCCTTCATCGCCTCGATGCCGGCGAAGACCGACGCGGCGTCGGCGGCCGTCGCCTGCATCATCAGGGTGAGGTTGCCGCCGGCGAAGAAGGTCTTCTTCGCCGAGGTCACCACGACGCCGGTGAGGCTGTCGGGGTCGGTGGCCAGCTCGTCGTACAGGCGCTCGACCGCTGCGTGCATCGAGGCCTGGTAGAGCTCGTTCATCGTGTTGGCGCTGGCGGTCGGGTCGTCGAGGGTGAGGGTGACGATGCCGTCGGCGTCCTGGTCGTAGCGGACGGCGGTCTGGGTGGTGGTGTCGGTGCTCATGGTCTCTTCCGTTGCGAGGTCAGGGATGGGGAGACGTCAGACCGTCTCGACGATCGTGGCGATGCCCATGCCGCCACCGATGCAGAGCGTGACCAGGCCGCGGCGCAGGTCGCGCCGCTCGAGCTCGTCGATCATGGTGCCGAGGAGCATGGCGCCGGTCGCGCCGAGCGGGTGACCCATCGCGATGGCGCCACCGTTGACGTTGGTGACCTCGTGGGTGATCCCCATGTCCTTCATGAACCGCATGGCGACGGCGGCGAAGGCCTCGTTCAGCTCCCACAGGTCGATGTCGCCGACCTCGAGCCCGGCCTTCGCCAGCGCCTTGCGGGCTGCGGGGGCCGGACCGGTGAGCATGACGGTCGGGTCGGCACCGGAGACGGCCGCCGACACGATCCGGGCGCGGGGCGTGAGGCCGAGCGCGTTGCCGAGCTCCTCGGAGCCGATCGCCACCAGGGCCGCGCCGTCGACGATGCCCGAGGAGTTCCCGGCGTGGTGGACGTGGTCGATCTTCTCCACCCAGTGGTACTTCTCCAGCGCTACGTCGTCGAAGCCGGCGTCCTTGCCCATCTGGGCGAAGCTCGGCCTCAGACCCGCCAACCCCTCGACGGAGGTGTCGGGCCGGACCAGCTCGTCGTGGTCGAGGACGGTGAGCCCGTTGCGGTCGGTGACGGGGACGATCGCGTCGGCGAAGTAGCCGTTGGCCCAGGCCTTGGCCGCGCGGTGGTGCGACTCCGCGGCGTAGGCGTCGACGTCCTCGCGGTTCCAGCCCTCGAGGGTGGCGATCAGGTCGGCGCCGATGCCCTGCGGCACGAAGCCGGTAGTGAGGGCGGTGGCGGGGTCCATCGCCCAGGCGCCGCCGTCGGAGCCCATCGGTACCCGGCTCATCGACTCCACGCCGCCGGCGAGGATCAGGTCCTCGAAGCCGCTGCGCACGCGCGCCGCCGCCTGGTTGACCGCCTCGAGGCCGGAGGCGCAGAAGCGGTTGAGCTGGACGCCGGCCACGGTCTCGGGGTAGCCGGCCGCGAGGGCAGCGGTCTTGGCGATGTCGCCACCCTGCTCCCCGATCGGCGAGACGACACCGAGGACGACGTCGTCCACCCGCTCGACGTCGAGCGCCGGGTTGCGGGTCTGGATCTCCTTCAGGAGGCCGACAGCCAGGTCGACCGGCTTCACCTCGTGGAGCCCTCCGACCGCCTTGCCCTTGCCGCGCGGCGTACGGAGATGGTCGTAGACGAATGCTTCGCGAGGTGCCTCATGGGGTGCTGGAGCCATGGGATCGATTGTGACACTCTTACTGTCATGGTCGTCAAGGACGCAACTGTGGCACCCGTCACGCTGCTCACGCTCGACGAGCTGACCGAGCGGGTCGGGATGAGCGTGCGCAACATCCGCTTCTACACGACCAAGGGGCTGGTCCCGTCTCCGCTGCGGCGGGGCCGCAGCGGCTACTACACCTCCGACCACGTGGCCCGGCTCCAGCTCGTGCAGGAGCTCCAGGGCCACGGGTTCACGCTGTCGGCGATCGAGAAGTACCTCGCCGGCATCCCCCGGCACGCGACGCCGGAGGACATCGCGCTGCACCGGACGATGCTCGCGCCGTGGATGGCCGACTCCCGGGCCGAGGTGAGCCGCGCCGAGCTCGAGCAGCGTGCCGGCCGGTCGCTCGACGCCCACGATCTGGAGACCCTGGAGGCCCTCGGGGTGCTGGTGCCCAGCGGGCGCGGGCGGTTCGAGGTCTCGATGTCGCAGCTCGGCGTCGGGCTGGGGCTGCTCGACCTCGGCTACCCGATCGAGGCGGCACGCGCCGCCGCCGAGGTGTACGCCGCCCACGGGCGCGCGATCGCCGAGGAGCTCTACGAGCTGTTCCGGACCAAGGTGTGGCCCGTCTACAAGGAGCAGGGCGTCTCGCCCGAGACCATCCAGGAGGTCGTCGAGCGGCTCAAGCCGCTCTCGATCGCCTCGCTGGTGCAGGCCTACGAGGCCGGCATGGACGCGACCCGCCGCGCCAACATCGCCAAGCGCACGCGATGACGGTTCAGCGGCGGAGCGCCGGGGTACGAGGTCTCCCGTGACCGCACCCACCGACCCTGCGACGGTCCTGGTCACCGGCGCCACCGGCTTCATCGGACGCCGCCTCTGCCCCGCCCTCGTCGACGCGGGATACGAGGTGCGTGCGATGACGCGCCGACCCGAGGCGTACGACGGGCCGGGCACGGCCGTGGGGGCCGACGTACAGGACGCCGACTCGCTCTCGGCGGCGCTGGAGGGCGTCGACGTCGCCTACTACCTCGTGCACTCCCTCGACTCCCCCGACTTCGAGCACCGCGACGCCCGCGCGTCGGAGGCGTTCGGGAAGGCCGCGGCCGCGGCCGGCGTGCGCCAGATCGTCTACCTGGGCGGCCTCGGCGCCGAGGGCACCGAGCTCTCGCCGCACCTGCGGTCGCGGCGCGAGGTCGAGGGGCTGCTCGGCGCGGGCGGGGTCGCGGTCACGGTGCTGCGGGCCGGGATCGTCGTCGGCAGGGGCGGCATCTCGTGGGAGCTGACCCGCCAGCTGGTCAAGAACCTCCCGGCCATGGTCGTGCCCCGCTGGGTCTCGACGAAGACCCAGCCGATCGCCGTGGACGACGTCGTCCGCTACCTGGTCGGCGTCGCCGACGAGCCGGAGGCCCACGGCCGGGTCTTCGAGATCGGCGGACCCGAGCAGCTGACCTACCTGGAGATGCTCGAGGTGGCCTCCGAGGTCTCGACCGGGCACCGGGTGCCGATCGTGCGGGTGCCGGTGCTGACGCCTCGGCTCTCGTCGTACTGGCTGGCCTTCGTGACCGACGTCGACGTCACCACCGGCCGCAACCTGATCGACTCGATGGGAACCGAGATGGTCGTCACCGACCTCTCCATCCGCGACCTGGTGCCCGGCGACCCGCTCCCCTACGCCGAGGCCGTCCGTCGCGCCCTCGACGACGACGAGGGCTCCGACCGGCCCTGATCCGGTAGTCCGTGACGTTCGTCAGCCGCCTCCGCGCTGAGACCGACTGACGAACGTCACGGACTACCGAAAAGGGCGGGGAGGGCGAAGAGCATCGCCGTGGACCAGACGACGTGGGTGATCACCGGGGCCAGGATGCCTCCCGTGGCCCGTCGTTGGAGACCGCACAGGAGCCCGAGGAGCAAGGCCGCGAAGGAGAGCATGAGGTTGCCGGTCGCCAGGGTCGCCGCGGCGTAGGCGACCG
>JAHEXO010000294.1 GCA_023252065.1 Nocardioides sp.
GCGTCGAGACGGTGCGCCCCTACGCCGAGCACAGCGGCTGGGACCTGACCTGCACGGACGGGCTGTCGGAGGAGGACGCGACCGACCAGACGGTGCACGACGTGGTGGACGACCTGCTCCACGGCGGCGAGGACGCGGTGCTGTGCACCCACCGGCCCGTGCTGCCCGCGGTCTACGACTCGATCGGCATCTCCCACGAGGCCCACGCCACCGGCGAGATCGTCGTGGTCCACCACCGCCGTGGCCGGGTCCGCGCGCTCGAGCGGCACCTCGGCTGACCCGCGGGTTGAGCCGACCGGAGTGGCGACCGCGGGTCAGCCTCGGTTGAACCCGAGGTGCTGTCGTTCGGCGTGCAGGGCAGTGCTGGGAGGCGAGGCGAGGTCAGGGGAGGCGCAGGTCGGCTTGGACGAGGTTGTGGTCGGAGGGCCACGGTGAGCCGGTCAGCACTTGCTCGAAGCGCACAGCCCCAGGCATGTTCAGCGTCATGATCGAGTCGTACATCGAGCCGAAGCCGTACGGCGAGGGCTTCGAGGCGGTGTAGTCGTTGACGGAGTTGTACTGGGTTTTGACGGCGGTCGCGGCGGCGATGGTGTTGAAGTAGCCGCTGTGGAGCATCGCGGTGTGCGCCGCGTCGTAGCCGGTGCTGGTCTGCGAGCTGTTGAAGTCGCCGCCGATGATGACCGGCAGGTGCTGGGTGTTGACCGAGGCCATGCCGTCCACGATCGCCTGCGACTGGTTGCCCCGGAGCGTGTCGGCGCTCGCGGTGTTGCCGTGGTCGAGGTGCAGGGCGACGAACCAGAACTCCTGGCCGGAGGCGAGGTCCTTGAACCTGGCGTACGGCGCTGCCCGGACCCGGCCGTTCGCTGCGGGCAGCCGGATCGCGCAGCTGAACTTGGTCGGGTCGCAGGTGCTGGTCATCTGGACCAGGTTGGGGTCGTAGAGGATGCGGGCGTCACCGGGCACCGAGTCGGAGTACGTCGTGGTGCGGGTGAGCTGGAAGCGCCCGAGGCCGGCGCGCTGCAGCGCCAGGTCGAGGCCCGGACCTCCGTCCTTGTTGGTCCACATCCCGGGGGTCAGCTCCGCGAGGGCGACGACCGCGGGGTGGTTGTCGGCGATGTTGTTGGCAACCAGCTGGGCCCGGTCGGACCACGGGTGGCCCGACACGTCTGCGGCGGCGACGTGCACGTTGTAGGCGGCGAACCGCATCGCCGTACCCGACGTGCTCGGGCCCTGACCCGCGACGGTTGCCTGCATGAGGGAGGCGTAGGGACGGGCCTGCGAGTCGGCGGCGCCCGACCGCACCGCCTTCACGCGGAAGAACAGGTGGCGGCCGGTGCCCAGGCCGGCGCCGGCCGCGCGGGTCTGGTCGGGGGTCAGGGTGAGCGAGCGGGCCGTGCCGGGGGCCTTGAAGGTCATCGAGTTGCGACCCACGGCAGGCGTGCTCTTCGAGCCGAACGGCGACAGGGCCGTGGTGATCTTGAAGAAGTCGGTGTAGCCGCCGTCGGAGGCCCAGGTTATGCGGGTGGTGCCTGGGGTGTCGCCGGGTGCGTTGCGGACCGACGTGATCGCGTCGGGCTGGTGCGCCTTGGTTGCCACGCGGATCGCCGAGGACCAGGAGGACTTGTTGGTGCCGACACGACGGACGCGCACGTAGTAGTAGGTCGCGTCATGGAGACCGCCGACGGTGGTCGCCTGGCGGCCGCCCGGGGGTCGCGAGGCGCTCGAGCGCTGCTTGCGCGACACGGTGATGACCGAGAAGTCCTTCTTGGTGGAGACCTGGATCTGGTAGGCGGTGTCGGCCTTGGCCCAGTTCCAGCTCACCGAGACGTACGTCGCTCCGAGCGAGCCGGACGCGGTGTCCAGGCCGATCGAGCGGGAGGCCGTTCGGTGCGTGCCGGTCGCCGCGTCTCCCGGAGTCGCGGGGACGGCTGTGAGCAGCAGAGCGAGTACGGGTCCCATCGCGAGGGCGATGCGACGCATGCCGGGTCCTTCCTCAGTACCCCCACGAACGTCGTACCCCCACGGCTGAAGGTAGAGATCAGGCGACCGCCTGACTCGAAAACGGCGAATTTTTACCTGGCCCGAACGGCTCAGGTGACCTGGGGTCGTGTCGCCGGGGGTCCTCGGACCAACGTTCATGTGACGGACGTCTCCCGGTCGGCGTCCAGTAGGTGATTGGGCATCCTGTGTTCATCCCTCGTTCACCGGCGCCGCCACGTTCGTCTACCTCGCCTGCCTACCGTCCGAGACGTCCACACCAGACGAGCCAGGAGCACACACGTGAACACCACTTCCCTTCGCCGGGTTGCCCTTCCGGTTGCTGCGGTCCTGACGGTCGGCCTGACACTGACCGCCTGCGGCAACAAGTCCGGCGGGAGCGGCGGCGACACCATCAACGGCGGCGGCGCCACCTCGCAGCAGAACGCCCAGACCGCCTGGCGTGCGGCGTACCAGAAGAGCAACAGCGGGACGACGATCAACTACGAGCTGGTCGGGTCCGGCACGGGCGTCACCAACTTCACCAGCAAGGCCTACTCCTTCGCCGGGTCGGACGCCTACCTGACCAGCGACCAGCTGAGCGCTGCCTCCAAGACGTGTGGCGCCGACCCGATCGAGGCGCCGGCCTACGTCAGCCCGATCGCCGTGGCGTTCAACCTGCCCGGCATCACGTCCCTCAACCTCGACGCAAAGACCATCGCCGACATCTTCAACGGCAAGATCACCACGTGGAACGACCCGGCGATCGCCCAGCAGAACTCCGGCGTCAAGCTGCCGAGCGACACCATCGCCACCGTCCACCGGTCCGACGACTCGGGGACGACGAACAACTTCACCGACTACCTCAGCAAGGCCGGGGGCGGCGCCTGGACCGACGCGCCGAGCTCCACGTGGCCGTCGAGCCTCAGTGGCAAGGGCCAGGGCTTCGACGGCACCTCCGGTGTCGTGGGCGCACTGACCAGCACCAAGGACACGATCGGCTACGCCGACGACTCGGCCGTGGCTGCGGCCAAGCCGGCCCTCGGCGTGGTCTCGATCAAGGTCGGCAGCGACTACAACGCGCCGTCGGCCACCGGTGCCGCCCAGGTGCTCGAGGCCTCCCCGCCGGCTCCCAACCAGCCGGCCACCTCGATGGCCACGGACATCGACCGCACGGCGACCGCCAAGGGCGACTACCCGCTGATGCTCGCGTCGTACCTCTTGGCCTGCCAGAAGTACAGCGACTCGAAGACCGCCGACGCGATCAAGGGCTACCTGACCTACATCGTGTCGCCGGCCGGCCAGCAGGCCGCCGCAGCGGCCGCGGGCTCGGCGCCGCTGACCGCGAAGCTGTCGGCCAAGGCGACGGCCATCGTGGGCAAGATCTCCAGCTGATCAACCCCGTGGCGGGTACGACGGCGCTCCACCGCCGTCGTACCCGCCCACTCGCAAGGAGTCCGCAGTGACCGCCACCGTCACGCCGGAGGTGACCGGCCCGGAGCAGCCCCCCGCCGCGTCGCGCAACAGCCGTCGAGGCGACCGCATCTTCGGCGGCCTGGTCCTGGGCGCCGCGCTCACCATCCTGGTGGCGCTGGCTGCGGTCTTCATCTTCCTGGCAGCCGAGGGATGGCAGGGCCTCACTGCCCCGGCGGTGGTCTACGCCCCCTTCACGTCGTTCGTCAGCTACATCGCGCCGCTGATCCTCAGCACGCTGCTCGCGGCAGCCATCGCGGTCATCGTCGCCGTCCCGTTCGCCATCGCGGTGGCGCTGTTCACCTCCCACTACGCACCGCGCCGACTCGCGGTGCCGCTGGCCTACCTGATCGACCTGTTGGCGGCCGTGCCGTCGGTGGTGTTCGGGCTGTGGGGCGGCCTCTACCTCGCGGCCTACCTCCAGCCTCTGCACGTGTGGCTGCACGAGCACCTCGGCTTCCTGCCGTTCTTCGGACCGGGGCCCCCGTCGCCCAACGGGCGCTCGCTGTTCACCGCCGGCATCGTGCTGGCGATCATGATCCTGCCGATCATCACCGCCATCTCCCGGGAGGTCTTCAGCCAGACTCCGCGACTGCATGAGGAAGCGGCACTCGCGCTCGGTGCGACGCGTTGGGAGATGGTGCGCTACGCCGTGTTCCCGCATGCGCGGTCCGGCATGGTCGCCGGGATCATGCTCGGCCGCGGCCGGGCCCTGGGCGAGACGATGGCCGTGGCGATGGTGCTCGCCACCCAGCCCCTGGCCACGCTGAACGTCATCGGGACCGCCAGCCC
>JAHEXO010000295.1 GCA_023252065.1 Nocardioides sp.
GC
This sequence comes from Nocardioides sp., assembly GCA_023252065.1. The sequence goes on from JAHEXO010000295.1 coordinate 3, forward strand.
GCTCGGTGAGCGCGACGCCGGCCGCCTCGAGGCCGTAACCCTCGGTGCGCGGCGCGAAACCGATGGCGGAGAGGAACTTGTCGGCCTCGAGCACCTGCTGGTCGCCGCCCGCGGCCGGCGACACGGTGACCCGCACCCCGGACCCGGTGTCCTCGACGCCCTCGACCTTGGTGCCGAGCAACACCTTCACGCCGAGCTTCTTGTAGTGCTTGGCGAGCTCCTTGGAGATGTCGGCGTCCTCGGTCGGCACCATCCGGTCGAGGAACTCCACGATCGTCACGTCGACCCCGAAGTTGGCCATCACGTAGGCGAACTCCACCCCGATGGCGCCCGACCCGGCGATGATCACCGAACCCGGCAGCTCGGGGTCGAGGATCTGCTCCTCGTAGGTCACGACCCGCTCGCTGAGCGTCGTGCCCGGGATCAGCCGGGTGGTGGCGCCGGTGCCGATGATCAGGTCGTCGTAGCTGTAGGTCGCCGTGACCCCGTCGTTGAGCTCGACGTCGACCGTCCCGGGCCGGCCCGGCTCGATCGGGCGCAGCGTGCCCCACCCGTCGATCTCGGTGATCTTGTTCTTCTTCATCAGGAAGTGGACGCCCTTGACGATGCCGGCGCTCACTTTGCGCGACCGCTCGTGGGTCGGGCCGAACGCCATGGACGCCTCGCCCTGGATGCCGAAGACGTCCTTCTCGCGGGTCAGCACGTGGGCGAGCTCGGCGTTGCGGAGCAGCGCCTTCGACGGGATGCAGCCGACGTTGAGGCACACCCCGCCCCAGTACTTCTTCTCGATCACCGCGACCGACTTGCCCAGCTGGGCGGCCCGGATCGCGGCGACGTAGCCGCCCGGGCCGGCGCCGAGGACGACGACGTCGAAGTGCTGTGTCTCTCGCTGGTCGCTCACGACGACCAGCGTAGTGACCAACCACTACTCTCTCCGCGTGCCCCTCTACGCCGCCTACGCGTCGAACCTCGACCCGGCTCGGATGGGCGAGCGCTGCCCCCACTCCCCCCTGCACACCACCGGGTGGCTGACCGGCTGGCGGCTCACCTTCGGCGGCGAGGACCTCGGCTGGGACGGCGCGCTGTGCACGATCGTCGAGGACCTGCTCGACCAGGTCTACGTCGCGGTGTACGACGTGTCGCGCGAGGACGAGGCCGAGCTCGACCGCTGGGAGTCCACCGACACCGGGCTCTACCGCAAGACCAAGGTGCGGGTCGTCACGATGGCCGGCGAGGTCCTGGTCTGGACCTACGTGCTCGACGCGTTCGAGGGCGGGCTGCCCAGCGCGTCGTACCTCGGGATCATCGCGGATGCCGCGGAGGCGGCGGACGCGCCGGCCGACTACGTCAACGCCCTGCGGCTGCGGCCGTGCCGCTCGACCGGCCTCTGACCGCGCCGCACCGAAGGCTCAGGCGGGACCCGTCAGCCGGACCGGCACCGAGACGTCGGTGACGACGCCGTTGGCGTTGGCCACGTGCACCGTCACGGTCGCGCGCCGCGAGCCGCCCTTGGTGCACCGCAGCGAGTAGGGGCCGTGGCCCTGGGCCACGCTGCAGGCGTCGCCGTCGAGCTCGGCCCACGCCTTCACCGGCGCGGACCCGGTGACGGAGTCGGGCCGGGCGGTGACGCTGACGTCGAAGCCGGACCGCACGTGCGCGTCCCGCGTCGGCGAGCTCACGGTCACCTGCGGCCCGAACGCCTGCCCGCTCACGGAGGTGGCGCCGGAGAACCCGACCTGGTTGAGCGCCTCGACGGTGAAGGCGGGAGCCTGCGCCGTCCCTGCGCCGCCGGGCAGCACGAGCGAGGTCCGCGCCCCGGCCGTGCTGCGCAGGTATACCGACCGCCCCGTGGCCACGGAGGTCACCCGGTAGCCGAGCACGACCTGGCCGTTGTCGGCCGGCTTCTGCCACTGCACCCGGTAGCGGTCGCCGCCGAGCTGGGCGGCGTAGTCGACCACCGGCGCAGCCGGCGCCGTCGCCGCCTCCCCGAACGTGATCTGGACCGTCGCCCGGCGACCGGTCGCGACCGTGGTGATCCGGACGTTCTCGGGCGTGGTGAAGCTGCTGCCGACCGGCAGCGCGGCGTTGGTCAGGTCGGCGTCGGGGTAAGGCAGCGCGGTCGGGTTGCCCGGGGCCGCGTCGAGGATCTGGACCCGGCCCTGGCCGACCTGGCGGCGGATCGTCACGCCCGCCGTGCTGCGGCCGACCTGGGTGAGGTGCTCCGGCTGGTACTCCACCCAGTACGTCGTCCGCCCGACGGGGATCCGCAGCGCCTGGAGGCCGCTCCCGGGGCGCTCGACGTCGGCGATCCGGAACGAGCCGCTCGCACCGGCGGTGGCGACCCGGGTCGCCCAGCCGAGCCGCTGGAGCACCGGCACCGAGAACGACGCGCGGGAGTGGCCCATGGCGTCCCAGCTGTCGCCGTACTCCACGGAGTGGCAGGAGCCGCCGAGCGTCACCCGGTGGTCGACGTCACTGCAGACGAGGCCGTAGGCGTGCCCGAGCCCGAGGTTGTGGCCGAGCTCGTGGATCAGGGTCGCGGGACCCGGGTTGCGGTAGCGGATCCAGCTCAGCCGTCCGGGCTGCTGCGCGGCGGACACGGCGGCGTTGCACTGCTCGGTGAAGATCATCAGCCGGTTGAAGCGACCGGGGTGGTAGCCGGCCCGCGTCAGCGCCGCGCTGGTGAGCCGGGCCGCAGCGGGCAGCCGGTTGCACATCGTGTCGGCGTCGGCGTTCACGTGGATCCAGCGGGTCAGGGTGAAGCGCACCGTCTCGTGGCCGCGAGAGATCCGGTCGTAGTAGCTCGCGGTGGCCCCGAGGTCGCGCGTAGCCCGCCGTGTCGAGGGGTACGCCGGGTGGGCGGCGCCCCAGTACACACGGGCGGCGAGCAGGTGGATCCGCGCCGGGGCACGGAGCCGGTCGGAGCCGGCGGTGGTCGCGTCGCGACCGGCCGTGGCGGCGTGGACGGTGAGCACCTGGTCGGTGTGAGAGGCGGTGGCGACCGGTCGGGCGGAGGGGTCGGCCGAGCTCGCCATGGCCGTCGTAGCCGGCATGACGAGAGCTGGCGCACACAACGCCAGCGCGACAACGCGCAGTACCCCCACGGTCTGATCCCCCAATCGACCTGTCCAGCAGGATCCCGCACCCGGTCCCCCGTCGCAATCACCGGAAGGCAAAACTTGTGGCCCGTTGTGACTACCCGGCCCAGGGTCGCGGGCCGCTGCGGAGCCTCTAGGCTCGCGGGATGACCGCTGCCGGGACCCCTCAGGACCTCGCCCGGGAAGCCGCCGACCGCTTGGCCGCGCTGACCGGCGTACCCCGTCACGACGTGGCGCTCGTGCTCGGGTCGGGCTGGCTGCCCGCGGCGGCCGCCCTTGGTGAGCCGTCCGCCCAGATCGCGACCACCGACCTGCCCGGCTTCTCCGCCCCGGCCGTCCAGGGACATGCCGGCACCATCGGCAGCCTCGAGCTCGGCGGTCGCCGGCTGCTGCTCTTCGGCACCCGCACCCACTACTACGAGGGCAAGGGCGTCGCCGCGGTGGTGCACCCGATCCGGACTGCCGCCGCGGCCGGCTGCCGGACGGTCGTGCTCACCAACGGCTGCGGCGGGCTGGACCCGGCGTGGACGCCGGGGACACCGGTGCTGATCCGCGACCACATCAACCTCACGGCTCGCTCCCCCATCGAGGGTGCGCACTTCGTCGACCTCACCGACCTCTACTCCGAGCGGCTGCGGGCGATGTGCCGCGAGGTGGACCCGACCCTCGACGAGGGCGTCTACGTGCAGTTCTCCGGTCCGCACTACGAGACGCCGGCCGAGATCGAGATGGTGCGCCGGATCGGGGGCGACCTGGTCGGCATGAGCACCACCCTCGAGGCGATCGCGGCCCGCGAGGCCGGCATGGAGGTGCTCGGCATCTCCCTGGTCACCAACCTGGCCGCCGGGATCTCCGGGGCTCCCCTCGACCACGCGGAGGTGCTGGAGGCGGGCCGTTCGGCCGCGACCCGGATGGGCGACCTGCTCTCACGGGTCGTTCCGCGCCTCTAGGTCGCGCTGATCCCGATCCGCGCCTCGCGGAACGCATCGACGAAGAGCGCGTGGTCCTCACGCACCCGGTCGGCGTAGGACAGCGCGAACTCGACCAGGTGGTCGGTCAGCGAGCGCCGGCGTCCCTCGAGGCACGACGCGATGGCCGCCTCGACCTGGAAGTCGACGAGGTCCTGGGCGCTGTCATC
>JAHEXO010000296.1 GCA_023252065.1 Nocardioides sp.
CGCGACGGCTCTCGTCAGCCGGGGAGCGGACGTCAACGCCAAGGACGGGACCCAGCCGTCGGCATACCTCGTCGCCACGAGCGAGGGACACTTCGGGCTGCTGCGCCTCGCACTCGCCCACGGCGCCCGCGTCGACGACAAGGACAGCTGGAACGGCACCGGCCTCATCCGGGCGGCCGAGCGCGGGCACGCGCTCGTCGTCGGCGAGCTGCTCCGGGCCGGGATCGACCGCGACCACGTCAACCGGATCGGCTACCAGGCGATCCACGAAGCCGTGTGGCTCGGCCGCGACACCTCCTCCTACGTCGACACCGTGCGCGTGCTCGTCGCCGGCGGTGTCGAGCTGACCCGATCCTCGCGCGACGAGGGGCTCACCCCGCTCCGGATGGCCCGTGAGCGCGGATTCGACCGACTGACTGGAGTTCTCGTGAACGCAACCACAGCCGACCGTGTGGACGACCCTGACGCGGCACTGCTCTCGGCCGCTCAGCGCGGCGACGCCGACGCCGTGTCGCTGGCCCTGCGCGCCGGAGCCGACATCGAGGCCCGCGACGCCAAGCGGCGCACGCCCCTTCTGCTCGCCGTCACCGGCGACCATGTCGACGCCGCAAGGGTGCTTGTCGCGATGGGCGCCGATCCTGACGCCCTCGACGACCGCCACGACACCCCGTGGCTGGTCACCGGGGTGACCGGCAGCGTCGCGATGCTGGAGGCCCTGCTGCCCGCCGGTCCTGACCTCACGATCCGCAACCGCTTCGGCGGCGTCTCGGTCATCCCGGCGAGCGAGCGCGGGCACGTCGACTACGTGCGTCGCGTCGTGCAGACCGGCATCGACGTGAACCACGTCAACGACCTCGGCTGGACGGCCCTACTCGAAGCCGTGATCCTCGGCGACGGCGGCGAGCGACACCAGCAGATCGTGCGCCTTCTCCTCGATGCGGGCGCCGACCGGTCGATCGCCGACCAGAACGGCGTCACCGCGCTCGAGCACGCCCGCGAGAAGGGGTATGCCGTCATCGCCCGGATCCTCGAGCAGGCCTGACCTACGCGCTCCCGGGGCTGTCGCGCAGGGCGTGGACCATGCCGCGCAGGATGCGGAAGGCGTCCTTCTGCTCCGTCTCGGTCAGGCCGGCCAGCATCCTGACCTCGACGGACCGCACCGCCGCGCTGGCCGTCTCGAGGTTCCGTCGACCGCTGGCTGTGAGCCGGGTCGGCAGGGCCTTCCCGACCGGTGCCTCTGCGGGGCGCGTCACGAAGCCGTCTCGTTCGAGGGCCTGGAGCAGCACGTTCATCGACTGCCGGGTCACGAAGGCCCCGCGCGCCAGCTCGGAGTTCGACAGGCCGGGTCGCTGTGCCAGCAGCTCGAGGCATGAGTAGTGGGTGACCGTCATCTTGAGCGGTCGCAGCACGTCCTCCATCGCGGCGCGCAGAGCGCTCGACGCCTCCTTGAGCAGGTAGCCCAGGGACGTCTCGAGGTCGACGCCGACATCGTCTTGACTCATGTCAGTATTCTGACATACGGTCGCTCGTGTCAGATAACTGACACGAACCCGAGGAGGCCCCTGTGCCCGTCACCGGTCCCGACTTCATCTCGCTCCAGGCAACCGACCTCGACGCCTCCCGGGCGTTCTACGAGCACTATCTCGGTCTCGTGCGGTCCCAGGCCGGGCCGCCGCACGCTGTCGTCTTCGACACGACGCCGATCGCCTTCGCGCTGCGCGACGTGGTGCCCGGCACCGATCTCGCATCAGTCGCCCAGCCTGGCATCGGTGCCGCGATCTGGCTCCGTGCCACCGATGTCCAGGCCATCCACGACGCTCTGGCCGCAGACGGTCACACCATCGTCTCAGGGCCGATCGACGGTCCGTTCGGTCGGACGTTCACCTTCGCGGACCCCGACGGCTACCACGTCACCCTCCACGACCGCGCTTGAGCCGGAACCGAATCCGGTCCATCGGCCGTGTGGCAGGATCGCTGCGTGCTACGACTGACCGACGTCATCATCGACTGCCCGGACACGATGCAGCTGGCAGCCTTCTACTCGGCCGTGATGGGTCTCCCCGTCAAGGCCGGCAGCCACGGCAACTGGGCCGGTATCCAGTTCGGTGAGATCGAGGTGGCCTTCACGCCGGTCGAGGACTACCGCGCCCCGCGGTGGCCCGACGGGGAACACCCCAAGCAGTTCCATCTCGACTTCGAGGTCGATGACATCGAGGCCGAGCACCACCGGATCGTGGCCCTCGGCGCGACCCTGCACCAGGACTCCGTCGGCCCCGACGGCTACGGCTGGCGCGTCTACACCGACCCCGTCGGCCACCCGTTCTGCCTCTGCCGCAACAAGGGCGTCACCTGGACCGACCAGGGCCCCGTCTGGCCGATGAACGACTAGAGCGTGCACCTCGAAGGATCTCCCCCGCGCAGACGCGGCCCGGCCTGATCGCCCGGCCGCGCAGACGAGGGGTGTCGATATCGTGAGCAGGTGGAGATCCAGCTCGCGATGGTGGTACTCGAGGTGCGGGACCTGCACGCCGCGACGGAGTTCTACCGACGACTTGGGCTGGATGTGCCCCCGCCGATCGAAGGACGGCCCGTCACCGTGCACCGGATGGGCAGCGGGGTGAGCCTGCTCCTGACCACGTCGTTCGCCTCGCGGTACGACCCTTCATTCGAACGGCCGGTGCGCGGCTACCAACAGCTGTTGGAGTTCTACGTCGGCAGCGACGCCGAGGTGCGGAGTGTGTGGACCAGGCTGACCTCGGCCGGCTACCACGGGAGAATGGCTCCCACCCGGACGGCCGGGCCGTTCGCAGCGATGGTCGATGACCCGGACGGCAATGTCGTCCTCCTCACCTCCGACGAGGCAGCACAGCCTGGCGGGGCGGGCCGCTGACACGCCGAGGCATCACCGGTCAGGCGGGGAAGTGCTTCCAGTGCCCTTCGGACACGATCTCGACGGTGCCGTCGACCACCGTGATGGCCGTGTGGTCATCCATCGCGTACGCCGGACCCGAGATGCCCTCCGCCCACTGCTCGGCCTCGGCCATGGAGTTGCCCGGCATGCCGTCGGGAGCCAGATGGGGACAGATCGAGAAGTCGACGACGCCCAAGGTGTTGTCGTCCCCCGCCGGTGGTCTCCACTGGATGAAGTCCTCGCCCACCTCGGGGGTCATCACCATGCTTCCGGCACTCAGGCCTACCCAGACCGTCTCGCGCAGCGACGGGAGCAGGTCCGCGAGCCCCGACTGCCGCATCCAGTGGCACAGGTAGAGCACGTCGCCCCCGCCACGAGCAGCACGTCCGTCTCCCGCACCGAGGGCACCCAGCGCTCCTCGTCGATGCTGGGCAGTGCGGTCAGCTCGAGGACGCCGACGGACTTCCAGCCGAGGTCGACCATGGGGTTGGCAGCGCTCCCACTGATGAACTGCCATGCCCTGACGCCGGGGCACACCTGGGGGTGTCCGTACTGCGCGGTGGGGATGCACAGAGCGCTCGAGTCGGCGATCGGCTTGCCCAGGAGGTCGACCAGGGCGTGGCGGATGCTCGGGTTCGTGACGCCGCCCGAGGTGAGGAGAAGCCTCATGTGTTGCCTCCATGAGTCATGGGCGATCCACCCGAGATGTGTTCACACCGTACACACGGGGTCTCAAGCGAACTCCGCGATCAGGTCGGGGCTGACCTGCGCCAGCACGGCATACGCCATCTCGACGGGGACGTCGACGACGTCGTAGTGCTGGGCTCCGGCAGCCGTGGTGGCGACGAGCGTCGCGACGCCGACACGTCGCTGGAAGAAGGACTGCTCGACCTTCCAGCCGATGATGCCGTCTCGGTCGAGCACGACGCGCTGCCGGTCGAGCGAGCCGTGTTGCGTCACGAGGTGTTCGGTGGTCACGCTGTGCCCCAAGGCGCGGTAACGGTCGCGGCCCAGCGCGACGGCACCGACGAGCAGGAGCGGCACGAGGACGAGCAGGGAGCCGTGCCATCCCCAGAGCAGCCGCGCCACGACGAGGAGCGCCCCCACGAGCAGCGCCGGCACGACGGCGCGCGTCAGCCGACGGCGCCGGGCGGCGGGGCCGTGTGGCGTGGGCGGCCCGGACACCGCGGCCTCGTCGGGGCGGATGCGCAGCGCGAGGGACGCCACGACCCCGGCCGGTGCGGGCGGGCACAGCCAGTCAGACCCGCCCTGCTCACGGAGCAGGCCCGAGGTGACGACCTTGAGGCGACGTGCACCGGCGAG
>JAHEXO010000297.1 GCA_023252065.1 Nocardioides sp.
CTGGGCACCGAAGGAGTCGTGGAGCTGGGTCTGCGCCGTCAGGCAGGCGTCGGTCGTCGAGCACGTGAGCAGGCGGTCGACCGCGGCACCCCGCAGCCGCTCGCCGAGGACGACCAGGTAGGCGGCCAGCAGGGCGAGGCCGACGGCGGTCCCGACCAGCTGCGGCCGCAGCTGCCGGAACGCCAGCCAGGTCATGCTCGTGCTCCCAGGTCCGTGACGGCGTGGTCGGGTCTCGCGACGGGACCGGTCGCCGTCATGTGCGCGAGCACGATCTCCTCCAGCTCGAGCGGCTCGGCGCCGTGGAGATCGCGGAACGTCGGGTCGGACGTGCGCACCACCAGCGTGCTCTGACGGCCGGCGTGGCTCTCGTGCACGATCTCGACGTCAGGCTCGGTGTCGAACGTCCCGCGTGGGCCGGTGAGCCGGTGGTGGGAGTCCAGCAGGTCGGTGATCTCGCCGGCCAGACGTACCCGGCCCGCGATCAGCAGCACGAGGTGGTCGCAGACCCGCTCGAGGTCGCCGAGCAGGTGGGAGGACAGGATCACGCTGACCTCGAGCTCGGCGACGAGCTCCATCAGCCCCTGGAGGAACTCGCGCCGGGCCAACGGGTCGAGCGCCGCGACGGGCTCGTCGAAGACCAGGAGCCGGGGACGCTTCGCGGCCGCGATCGTGAGCGCCAGCTGGGCTCGCTGTCCACCGGAGAGCGCCCCGGCCTTGTGGGAGGCATCCAGCCCGAGGGCCCGGACGCGCGCGTCGGCGAGGCCTGCGTCCCAGCCGGGGTTGAGGCGGGCACCGAGCCGTAGGTGGTCGGCGACGCTGAGGTGGGCGTAGAGAGGGGTGTCCTGGGCGACGTAGCCGACACGGGGCAGCTGGGACCTCGCGGTCGGTGGGTCTCCGAGCACCGTCACCGTCCCGCTCGTCGGCTTCACGAAGCCGCAGATCATGCCGAGCAGCGTCGACTTCCCTGCGCCGTTGGGTCCGACCAGGCCGATGACCTGACCCTCGGGAAGCTCGAGCGTGCAGTCGTCGAGCGCGACCCGCGCGCCGTACCGCTTGGTCACGGCTTCGGCGCGGACGACGGCGCTCACCGGTCGACCTTCCCGGGCGTCCTGCCGAGCGACTCCCACAGCTCGCTGGTGCTGCGCAAGGTGGTCTGCATGAGTGCCTCCACGCTCTCCGAGTCGAGCCCGGCCTGATGGGCCTTGAGGATCCAGGCGCCGAGCTCCTGGCGGAGGGGCTCGTGGGCCGCCAGCGAGTCGTCGGCCAAGGTACGGCGGACGAACGTGCCGACGCCCGGGCGCCCGAGCACGAGGCCCTCCTGCTCCAGCTCGCGGTAGGCCTTGAGCACGGTGTTGGGGTTGATGGCGACGGAGGCGACCACCTGCTTGACCGTGGGCAGCTGGTCGCCCTCGGCGAGCACTCCGAGGCGCAGCGCCTGGCGGACCTGGTGCACCAGCTGGAGATAGGGCGCGACGCCGGTGCGGGTGTCGAGGTGGAACTCGATGACCGGCTCGAGTTTATCTAGTCCCATAGATGAATAGTGATTTACCGGAAGCGCTTCGTCAAGGCATGCCGACGAGAGGCGACCCCCGGGTCAGGGAAGGCGAGGGTCAGCTGACGACGACGCGATCGAACGTGGTGGTCGTCATCCGTACCCGTACGTCGAGCTCCTCGCCGACCGTCGGCACCTGTGGACCGTGCGGCAGGAAGAGCATCGAGGACTGCATGTGGGGCGGCTCGGCGAAGAGCCGGTGCTTGCCGTCGATCGTGTAGGGCGAGCGGACGAAGCCGACCGCGTCGAGTCCTCCGCGGGCCAGCGTCGCGGCCCGGGTGCGCATCGACAGGTCACCGGGGGGCGACTCCATCCCGATGCCGTGGGTCGTGCCACCGGACACCACGACGATGTAGCCGCTCTTGGGCGCCGTGCGGCCGCGGTAGCCGAAGACGTCGCCGCGCTCGACCTCGTGAACGTCGAGCACGGTCGCGGTCACCCGCCAGCTGCCTCGGTCACCGAGCCACAGCGACGTACCGATCCGCGGCCGTACGACGAAGTCGGCGTGGGAGGAGCGGAGCGAGGCCAGCTCGGTCGGCGTCAGATGGCTCACCCACAGGGTGCGGGTCTCCACCTCGGAGGCGACGACGTCGTTGATGAGATGGACGACCTCGCCCAGGTGGGAGCCGGAGGCCAGCGGCAGGTGGAAGGCGACGCCCTCGACGGTCGCCGGGCTCCGCGTCAGGAGCTGGGCGGCGACGCGCAGCTCCTCGCCGCTCATGCCGTGGCGACGCATGCTGGTCAGCCGCTCGAGGACCACGCGCGCGCCGGGCTCGTGCTCGAGCAGCGTGACCAGGTCGGCGAGCCGGCTCACGGTGTGCACGACGCGCCGCGGTGGCAGCGTCTGGGGAAGCGCCGCGCCGAGCGGGCGCCAGGGGGTGAGGACCATCAGGTCGCCGTCGAAGCGCTGCGCGACCTCGGGGAGCTCGTCGTAGGTGCCGACGGCGAGGGTGTCGCAGCCGAGCCACGCGGCCTTGCGGGCGAGTCGGCCGACGGTGAAGCCGTACCCGTTGCCCTTGTCGACCGGCACCAGGCCCGGGGTCTGGTCGGCGACCTCGCGGAGGTGACGCCGCCAGCGTTCACCGTCGACGGTGAGAGTGAGGCTCATCGGGTCACCTGTGGCGCCGTGAGAGGAGGGAGCGGCGGTTGAGGTAGAGCTCAAAACCCTTGTAGAGCAGGCGATTGAGAGCCAGGTCCCACTCGCCGACCGTCTCCACGGCCTCGCCGCCGGTGCCGGTCTTGAACTGGATCAGCCCCACGTGAGGGTCGTCGGGGTCGAGGGTGTCGGTGATGCCGCGCAGGTCGTAGACCTCGGCGCCCCGGGCGATCGCGTCGCGGATCATCGCCCACTGCACGGCGTTGGAGCCGCGGACGTCGCGCTTGTCGGTGGAGGAGGCGCCGTAGGAGTACCACGCGTGACTGCCGACGAGGACGCCGATCGTTGCCGCGACCAGGTCGCCCTCGTGGTGAGCCAGCCACAGGGTGATCCGGCCCGGGGCCTCCGCGCCCAGCGCGTCGTACATGGTCTGGAAGTAGGCGAGCGGCCGGGGGGTGAAGTGGTCGCGCTCAGCGGTGTGGACGTAGAGGTCGTGGAAGGCCTTGAGGTCTTCGGCGGATCCCTGCGAGACCACGACGCCGGCCTTGTCGGCCTTGCGGATGTTGCGCCGCCAGAGCTGGTTCATGCCCGCGAGGACCTCGTCCTCGGTACGGCGGGTGCCGTCGGCGTGGGCGAGCGGGATCACGAAGGTGTACTGCGGCTGGCCCGGGGCGAAGCCGCCGTCGACGGTCAGCGCGTGCCAGCCCAGGGCCTCGAGCTGCTGGACGACGCGCGCCCCGGCGGCCGAACGATCGGCGGGAGCCACGTCGCCGAGCCGTTGGGTGCTCTCGTCGGCGATGCCCGCCTTCACCTGGTCGGCGGTCCACCGACGGGTGACCACGGGCGGACCCATGCGCACGCCGAAGGCGCCCTGGCTGCGCAGGTGGGCGGTCATCGGGGTCAGCCAGGACCCGAGGTCGTCGGCCCCCCAGTCGAGCACCGGTCCCTCGGGCAGGTAGGCGAGGGAGCGAGGAAGCCTCGGGATCCGGCGGTAGAGCACCAGACCGGCGCCGACCAGGCGCTCGCTGTCGAACCACCCGATCGACTCGCCGCGCCACTCGGCCTTCACCGTGGCCCAGGCCGGCGTCTGCAGGAAGCTGGCCCACGACTGGTCGGCGATGAAGCCGCGATGGGCCTCAGCGGAGATCGGCCGGACGGTCAGACTCACGCCGACGAGGCTACCGGGGTGCGGCCGGCGTCCGTGGGCCCCGGGGTCAGAGCCGGGAGCGGACCGCCTCGAAGTCGGCCCTGTGCTCCTCGGGACCTCCCGGGGTCTCGAAGACGACTGGGGCACCGGCGTCGCGGACCACCTGGGCGAGCAGGTCTGGGTCGATCTTCCCGGACCCGACGTTGGCATGGCGGTCGGCCCCGGAGTCGAACTCGTCGCGGCTGTCGTTGCAGTGGACCAGGTCGATGCGCCCGGTGATGGCACGGACCTCGTCGACCGCCGACTCCAGCGGGATGCCGCCGGCGTGGGCGTGGCAGGTGTCGAGGCAGAAGCCTACCATGTCGGCGCCATCGGCGGCCGCGACGGCCGCGAAGACCCCCTTGATCCGGTCGAGGTAGCGGGCCATCGCGTGGTCG
>JAHEXO010000298.1 GCA_023252065.1 Nocardioides sp.
GACGCGCTTCCGAACGGCGCGGAGATCAAGGCGGCGTTCGAGGCCGGGATCGCCTCGGGTCCGGCGCTGGCGATGGTCGACTCCGACCGGGGGATCACCAACCTGCACGTGCCGAGCGACGTGATCGTCGACGCCTCGATGCCGGCGATGATCCGCACCAGCGGCCACATGTGGGGTCCCGACGGCCAGGAGGCCGACACCCTCGCTGTGATCCCCGACTCCTCCTACGCCGGGGTCTACCAGACCGTCATCGACGACTGCCGCGCACACGGAGCGTTCGACCCGACCACCATGGGCTCGGTGCCCAACGTCGGGCTGATGGCCCAGGCGGCCGAGGAGTACGGCTCCCACGACAAGACCTTCGAGGTGCCGGCCGCCGGCACGGTGCGCGTCGTCAACGAGGCCGGCGACGTGCTGATGGAGCACGACGTCGAGGCCGGCGACATCTGGCGGGCCTGCCAGACCAAGGACGTGCCCGTGCGCGACTGGGTGAAGCTCGCGGTCACCCGCGCCCGCGCGACGGGAGCCCCGGCGGTGTTCTGGCTCGACGAGAGCCGCGCCCATGACGCCAACCTGATCGCCAAGGTGCGGGCCTACCTCCCCGACCACACTGCGTCGTCGGAGGGGGGTGAGGGCCTGGAGATCCAGATCCTGTCGCCCGAGCTCGCCACGGCGTACTCGCTGGAGCGCATCCGCAAGGGCGAGGACACGATCTCGGTCACGGGCAACGTCCTGCGCGACTACCTCACGGACCTGTTCCCGATCCTGGAGCTCGGCACCAGCGCCAAGATGCTCTCGATCGTGCCGCTGATCAACGGGGGCGGCCTGTTCGAGACCGGTGCCGGCGGCTCGGCGCCCAAGCACGTGCAGCAGCTGCTCAAGGAGAACTACCTGCGCTGGGACAGCCTCGGTGAGTTCCTGGCCCTGGCGGAGTCGTTCAGCAAGTACGCCGAGGCCCACGACAACCCGCACGCGCGGATCCTCGGGGAGGCGCTCGGCCGGGCCACCGGCACGTTCCTCGACCAGAACAAGAACCCCGCCCGCCGGGTCGGGTCCATCGACAACCGCGGGTCGCACTTCTACCTCGCGCTCTACTGGGCGCAGGAGCTGGCCGGGCAGGACGACGACCCGCAGCTGGCGGCAGCGTTCGCCGGCCTCGCCGAGCGGCTCGCCGCCGACGAGCAGACCATCAACGAGGAGCTGATCGCCGTCCAGGGTCACCCGGTCGACATCGGCGGCTACTACCGGCCCGACGACGACCTGGCGTCCGCGGTGATGCGCCCCTCGGCGACGTTCAACGACGCCCTGGCCTCGCTCGGCTGACCGGTCAGGAGCCCTTCTCGGGGCAGACCCCGCCCTGCTGCTGCCGCCCGGGGATCACGTCGAAGTCCGACGTCAGCACGTAGGTGCCGGCCCGGTGGGCGTGCAGGGTCGTCCACTGGCCGTTCTGCGACAGGCAGCCGTGGGCGCGCACGCCGAGCTGCACCGGCACGCTGCCGTCGAGCACGGCGAGGTGGTCCGACCACCGGATCTGCATCGGCACCAGGCCCCGGTGTGCCACCTGCAGCCGCACCTGGTTGCCGGCCACGGAGATCAGCTGGGCGTTGCGCACCAGGGGGGCCGGGTTCTGCACGGCGTAGAGCTTCCAGTCGGGGTTGCTCCACACCGGGTGGAGGTAGGGCAGGCCGGTGGCGATCAGCTTGGCCTCGTCCACCGCCGCGAAGTCGAGAGAAGTGTTGGGCACCGCGACGTAGGAGACCGCCAGCGAGTCGAGCCAGGCCCGGTAGGAGACCGGGTCGAGCGCGCCCTTCTGGTAGAAGATCGGGTTGTCGGAGACGTCGGCCTGCCGCTCCCAGCCCCGGGCGACGGCGAGGGACTCACCGACGTAGCGCGCGGCTCCCTTGCTGGCGGGCTCGACCACCTCGACCCGCTGGCCGGTCCCGTCGAGGCGCGGGTGGAGCTGGTCGAGGAGCGGGGTGTAGTAGGACTGCGACGCCGAGGGCGAGTCGGCCTCGACCAGCTGCCAGGTCACGTCGACCACCGGGAAGAGCAGCGCCAGTCCGGTGAGGGCCACGACGTGCTTGTCGGGGCGGTGGCCGTAGGCGACGATCGCCGGCGCCGCGAGCAGCCAGACCATCCGGGTCAGGTTCAGCCCGACGCTGTTGGGCACGATCAGGCAGAGCACCAGCCCGGTCGCGACGATCACCGCGCCGGCCCGGATCACGGGCTCGCGGCAGGCCATCCACACCAGCACCAGCCCGGTCAGGGCCAGCAGCATCTGGCTGATCGGCGTGCCCATCACGCCCGGGCTGCGGAAGAGCAGGGCCATGCTGCCCAGCGAGAGGCCCGAGGCGGCCCCGACGAAGAGGGCCTCGCGCCGACGCGAACGGTCGGCGACCAGGACCGCGGCCGCGCAGATGCCGGTGAAGAGGCAGGCCAGCGGGCTGCCGAGCACGCTCAGGACGGTGGCGAAGGCCGCCAGCCACGGATGGCGCCTGGCCATCGCCAGCACCGCCAGCGACGCGGCGGCCAGGCCGACCAGGAACGTGATCCGGCCGCCGAAGAGGTTGAGCAGGACGGTGGCGGCGAACACGACGCTGCCGGCGCGGGGCCGGGCGGAGTCCTTGAGCAGCTGGTGGCCCGCCCACATGCTGATCGCCGCAGCGATCGCACCCGTGATGGCGACCCCGCCACCCGACGACCCCACGAGTCGCCCGATCGTGGACATGATCCCCGGCGCGATGACGGAGTACGACGGGAGCTCGAGGCCGCCGTACCAGCCCGGCCACCAGGTGACCGAGCCCAGCCGGCTGAAGACGGCGGCGCGGGTCGCCTGCGCGGCGAAGTCGGGCACCGGAGGCACCAGGATGAGGTAGAGGACCAGGCCGACCGCCGGCACGAACCACGTCAGCATCCGCCGCGTGCGCAGCGACGAGATGACGGTCGGCAGACTCACGGACCTCCCCCTCGTCGGCATGCTTGTTCGGGCCCCTCTCAATTGTGCCAAGGTGGTGGTTCAGGCCGAAATCCCGCGGGAGCGGCGTGTGGCGCACGCCACTCCTCGACCAGCACGTCGTACCAGACGATGTCGGCGCGGCCGTCGAGCACGACCGTGCCCGCCCGCTCAGTGCCCCAGGCGCGCAGGCCGTTGGCCTCGATCACCCGCCGCGAGGCGGCGTTGTCGACAGCAGCACCCGCCGTGACCCGGCGCACGCCCAGCACCTCGAAGGCGTGGCGCACGACGAGCGCCATGGCCCGGGTCGTCACGCCCCGGCCGCGGGCGTCGGGGTGTGCCCAGTAGCCGATCTCGAGCTCCAGCTCGGGCACGAGGTCGAAGGCACTGACCGAGGCGAGCGCGCGGTCGTCGTCCGAGGCGGCGACCACGGCCCAGTACAGGGCCCGGCCGCGGGCCCGTTCCTCCTGCTGGTGGTCGAGCCAGGCCCGCGCGTCGACCTCGGTGTAGGGGTCGGGCATCCGGCCGAGCCACCGCTTGGTCCGCTCGTCGCTGCAGGCCTCCACGATCCGGCGTACGTCGGACTCCCGCCAGGGCCGCAGGCGCAGCCCGTCGGCCTCGAGCACGGGAACCTCCAGCCAGGGCGTGCTCGGGCCCCGGTCGTCGGTGTCGAGGAGCGTCCCCACCCAGCCGTCGCGCAGCTCGCCGCGCTGGGGCAGCGAACGGCGCACCGTGCCGTCGAAGGAGAACCCGAGCCGCCAGGCCAGCTTGCGCGACGCCCAGTTGCCGGCGTTGGCGCGCCAGACCACGACGCGCAGACCCCGGTGCGAGAACCCCCACTCCAGGAGCAGCCGGACCGCGCGCTCGACGGCGCCCGTGCCGCGCACCCACGGGTGAGACCCGAACGCCACCTCGGCCCGGCCCTCGCCCTCGTCGCGCAGCTCGACGGTGCCGGCGTAGCGCCCGTCGACCTCGACCGCGAAGCCCCACGAGCTGCCGTCGGCCCACCCGGCCGGCATCACCTCGGTCACCCAGTGCACGGCCATCTCGCGGGTGTAGGGGACCGGCACGGTGGTCCACTGCCGGCTCAGCGGGTCCTGGCACTGCTCGAAGCAGCCCTCGGCGTCCTCGGCCCGGTGCGGGCGCAGCGTGACGACGCCGTCGGTGAGGGTGGGCGCGCTGTCAATCCTGCGCCCCTGCCACAATGCCCGCCATGCCCAGCGCGACCACGTCTCCCGAGCTGACGGTGCCCGAGGTCTCCACG
>JAHEXO010000299.1 GCA_023252065.1 Nocardioides sp.
ATCTCCGCCGTGATCGACTCCCCGATAACCCGCTCGACCTCGGCCGGCGACGGCCAGATGTCCTTGAGGAAGATGTCGCGACCCTCGTGGTCCTGACCGAGCGGGTCGCCGAACAGGTCGACGGTCATCGAGCCGGCCAGCGCGTAGGCGACGACCAGCGGCGGCGACGCGAGGTAGTTCATCTTCACGTCGGGGTTGATCCGGCCCTCGAAGTTGCGGTTGCCCGAGAGCACGCTGACCACGGCGAGGTCCTTCTCGACGACCGCGGCGCTCACCTCGGGGATGAGCGGGCCGGAGTTGCCGATGCACGTCGTACAGCCGTAGCCGACGAGGTTGAAGCCCAGCTTGTCGAGGTAGGGAGTCAGGCCGGCGCGCTCGTAGTAGTCGCTGACCACCTTCGACCCCGGCGCGAGGGTCGTCTTGACCCACGGCTTGCGCGACAGGCCCTTGTCGACGGCGTTCTTGGCCAGCAGACCGGCGCCGATCATCACGCTCGGGTTGGAGGTGTTGGTGCAGGAGGTGATCGCAGCGATCGTGACGGCGCCGTGGCCGATCTCGACCTCCTGGCCGTCGAGGCTCAGGGTGGCGGTCACCGACGGGTCGTCGGTGTAGTCGTCGAGCGCCTTCGTGAAGGACTCTCCGGCCTTGGTCACCTCGACCCGGTCCTGGGGGCGCTTCGGCCCGGCCAGCGACGGTACGACCGTGGAGAGGTCGAGCCCGAGCCGCTCGCTGAAGCGCGGCTCGGTCTGGGGGTCGTGCCAGAGCCCCTGCTCCTTGGCGTAGGCCTCGACCAGCGCGAGCTGCTCCTCGGAGCGGCCGGTGAGCCGGAGGTAGTCGATGGTCTGCTCGTCGACCGGGAAGACCGCGATGGTCGAGCCGAACTCGGGGCTCATGTTGCCGATCGTGGCGCGGTTGGCCACCGGCAGCGCCGAGACGCCCTCGCCGTAGAACTCGACGAACTTCCCGACCACGCCGTGCTGGCGCAGCATCTCGGTGATGGTGAGCACCAGGTCGGTCGCGGTGGAGCCCTCGGGCAGCTCGCCGGAGAGCTTGAAGCCGACCACGCGCGGGATCAGCATGCTGACCGGCTGGCCGAGCATCGCGGCCTCGGCCTCGATGCCGCCCACGCCCCAGCCGACGACCCCGATGCCGTTGACCATGGTGGTGTGGGAGTCCGTGCCGACGCAGGTGTCGGGGTAGGCGACCGTCGCGCCCTCGTCGTTCTCACGGGTGAACACGACGCGCGCGAGGTGCTCGATGTTGACCTGGTGGACGATGCCGGTGCCGGGCGGCACGACCTTGAAGTCGGCGAACGCGCCCTGGCCCCAGCGCAGGAACTGGTAGCGCTCGCGGTTGCGCTCGTACTCGATCTCGACGTTGCGCTCGAACGCCTGAGGCGTGCCGAACACGTCGGCGATCACGGAGTGGTCGATGACCAGCTCGGCGGGAGCCAGTGGGTTGATCTTGGTGGCGTCACCGCCGAGGTCGGCCATGGCCTCGCGCATCGTGGCCAGGTCGACGACGCAGGGGACGCCGGTGAAGTCCTGCATGATCACGCGCGCCGGGGTGAACTGGATCTCCTTGTCGGGCTCGGCCTCTGCGTCCCAGCCGGCCAGCGCGCGGATGTCGTCGGCGGTGATGTCGGCGCCGTCCTCGGTGCGCAGCAGGTTCTCCAGGAGGACCTTGAGCGAGTAGGGCAGGCTCTCGATGTCGACGCCGTCGCCGACGACGGCCGACAGCCGGTAGATCTCGTAGCTCCGGTCACCGACCTCGAGCGCGCCCTTGGCCCCGAAGCTGTCCTGACTCGCCATCCGTCACATCTCCTCGATCGTCGCGTCTGCTGCCCATCTTGCCGCCGTACGTCGTGCTGCCGGTAGCCGGGTAGATCTCTTGACATCAAGATACCTGACGTCGCGTCGACCTGCTAACGGAGGAGCCACCCCCGCGACTCAGACGGGCAGCTTGTCGCCCCGGCCCTCGACCAGCTCGGCCGGTGCGGTGAGCCGCCAGGCCTCGAAGACGAGCTCGGCGAGCTCGTCGCGCTCGACGCCTGGGAGGTGACAGACGACCCAGCCGTAGCCGTAGGCGGTGAACTGCACCTCGAACACCTCCGGCCGCTCCGCCACCAGCGCCTGCTGCTCGGCGATGGTCTGGCGCAGGCCGATCGTGCAGGTCGGCTCCCAGAGGTAGCCGAAGGTGCGGCCCTCGACCTCGAGCTTGGTGTAGTGCTGGAGCTCGATCATCGCCGCCCGGTCGAGCTGGCCGACGAGGTCGCGCGCGTCAGGGAGGTCGCACGGCATGCGGCGAGCCTGGCACATCGTTCCGACAACGGGGTCGTCGGCGGCTCCCCGGTCCTACGATGGTCTGGTGAGCGTGTCCATCGTGTTCTTCGTGATCATCGCGCTGGCGTTCGCGATCATCGCCGGCACGGTGCTCTACGGGATCGCGCTCGCGGTGTTCGGCTGGGTCGGTTCCGTCGCCGAGACCGCGCGTGACAGCGTCTCGCGCTACAGCAGGACGGTCCCGCAGGTGGGCGCCGGCACCCCTGCGGACCGAGCGGTCATCAACGCGGATCCCGACTCGGGCCGGCTGCCGGTGTACTCCGCCGACGACCTGTGGGCCCAGATGCAAGGTCGACCGCAACCCAAGAAGTCGCGCCCAGGAGGTCGGCCGGGATGAACAAACTGAAGCGGTTCACGGTCTGCCTGGCCGGTCACCAGTGGGCGAAGATCCCCTACCCGCCGTCCCCCGAGGGAGAGAGCACCGGCACCTTCCTGCGCTGCCGGCGGTGTGGCAAGGAAGACCACGACGCAGGAACAGTGGCGCGCGGCGCCGGCGGGATGTACTAGCGGAGCCGGTCGACCTGCTTCCGGTACGCCGCGGATCCTGCGCGCGCGTCGTGCGTAGAAGTCGCCGATCCGGACCCGGCCCGTGCTCGGACTGGCGCACCAGCAGCAGGGTGATCAGGTAGCCCGAGATCACGAAGAACACGTCCACGCCGACGAAGCCGCCCGGGAGCCATCGGGCACCGGCGTGGTCGCCGATCACCAGGAGGACCGCGAGCGCGCGCAGGCCCTGGATGTCCGGCCGGAACTCCATCGCCCGCCCCGGGGCGGCCGACCTCGTCATCGTCGTGCACCTCCACCTCAACGTGCGGCGAGGAGGTCCTCCGCAGGGGAGCGCCGCCCGGCCGCGCTGCCGGACCCCCTGTTCGACCATCGCGCCGGCGTGCAGCCCGGCCCAGGGTCCAAGGTCACGCGGCGCCAGGGTCTTGGTCGCCCGCGGCGGGCAGCGGTGCCGGTGGCTACCGCTCCAGCAGCGCGACGCACTCCACGTGGTGGGTCATCGGGAAGACCCACATGGTCCTGAGCGTGACCTCGATCCTTTGCGATCGGCCGCGATCATGAGCCCAAACTAGGCGCTGACCTGCGACAATGCCGTATGGCGCCTGTGCAGGCATCAGCACACCGCGGCGGGCCATTGCGATTCAAAGCGAGCCCGATCCGAGCCCTCGTGTCAACCGGCTCCGACGGTCGCAAACGACCGCAGTCCCATGTTCCGCCGCAGGCGGGGCACCGGCTCCGGCTACGCACACATGACCGCACAGCCCAGGAGGTCCACTCCCCCAGCGATCTAAGGCCGCCACCGGAAGAAGTTGAACAACTGCCAGGCGAGCCAACCGGCGCCGCGACCAGGTAGAGGAGCGCTGCCGCGGCCAGTCGATGGGGATGGTTCGCGACTTCGGTCAGGTACCCGGCCTCGGTGAGGGTCGGGTCGACGGCGGATGCCCCCAGCACCGCGACGGTCGCGAATGAGCCAGGCCCCGGTAGCGATGGACACGTTACGGGTTGAGCTCATGGGCGATCTCCATCCTCTTGGCGGTGTGAAGCGGCGTGGGCTGGTCAGGTGGTGGGGTGTAGGTGGTCACGGTTGTGGTCTCCCTTCGCGTCGCCGGGCGACGTCATGACCGCGGCACGCTGAGCCGATCCACCCGAACGGCGATACTCAGTGCGCACAGAACTCGGTGCGCACAGATGGGTTCCGGACACTGCCCGTGTGCGCGTGGCTACTTGACCTCGGAGCGGCGCAGGGAGAGCAGCCCGACGGCGAGGGGGATGACGATCCAGATCATCGTGGTCGAGCCGAGCATCGCCCACTCCTTGACAGTGTTCGTGGCGCCATCGAGGAGCGCCACCTGCGTGTAGTGCCAGTCGAT
>JAHEXO010000300.1 GCA_023252065.1 Nocardioides sp.
CGGTTGTCGGCGACCAGGCGAGCGAAGAACTCCGCGAGCGCGTCCTCCGGGACGACGTCGCCTTCGCGGAACGCGATGGTGCGGGCCGTCTTGTTCTCGTGACCGGCGGTGACCAGACCGTGCGGGTCGGGCACCAGCCCACCGTCGTAGACGAAGACGTTGACGTGGTCTCGAGCCGCCAGGAACGCCGCGACGTTGCCCTGCAGGACGAAGTAGGGCTGGACGGTGCGCTTGACCGTCTCCTCCATCTCGGGGTCGGCCCGGTGGAGGGTCTCGCGGACCCGGGTCAGGGTCTCCCGCTGCCAGTCGGGCAGGGCGTCGAGGTAGGCGTCGACTCGCGGGTCGCGGGTGGCCATCGCGTCACCGTAGCAACGCCTCGGCCGCCCGTCGTACGACGTCGGGCAGGGGGGTGGGCGGGCGCGCGGCGTCCGTGTTGTCGACGTAGACCATGACGGCGCGCCCTTCGGCGGCAGCGTCGTCGGCCTGTCCCTGGAAGAAGCCCACGCGGTAGACGATCGAGGAGCGGCCGACCCGGTCGGCGACGACCCCGAGGTCGATGGGCGCGGGATAGCCCACCTCCTGGAAGAACCGGCAGCCGATCTCGGCGAAGAGCCCGATCTCGTCGAGGCTGTCGACCGCTCCGCCGATCGCCTCCTGCAGGTGCAGGTCGATGGCGGTGTCGATGAGCTCGAAGTAGCGGGCGTTGTTCATGTGCCCGAAGCCGTCCATGTCGGCCCAGCGGGTGGTCGCGGTCGACCAGTGGACGAAGTCGGCCCGGGTCGGTCGCGGTGGCCTGACCGACGTGGTCATCAGGCGGGTTCGCGGAGCCGCTGGCTGATCACGGCGGAGACGCCGTCGCCGCGCATGGTGACGCCGTAGAGGGCGTCACCGACCTCCATGGTGCGCTTCTGGTGGGTGATCACGAGCAGCTGGCTGTTCTCGCGCAGCTCCTCGTAGATCTCCAGCAGGCGGCCGATGTTGGTGTCGTCGAGCGCGGCCTCGACCTCGTCGAGGATGTAGAACGGCGACGGCCGGGCCTTGAACAGCGCCACCAGGAACGCCACCGCGACCAGCGACCGCTCGCCGCCGGAGAGGAGCGAGAGCCGCTTGACCTTCTTGCCCGGCGGCCGGGCCTCGACCTCGACGCCGGTGGCCAGCATGTCGGAGGGGTCGGTGAGCACCAGCCGGCCCTCGCCGCCCGGGAACAGCCGCGCGAAGGTCTGGTCGAAGGCCGCCGAGACGTCGGCGAACGCCTCGGTGAACACCTGCTCGACCCGAGCGTCGACCTCGCGGACGATGTCGAGCAGGTCGCGACGGGTGGCCTTGAGGTCCTCGAGCTGCTCGGTGAGGAACTTGTGCCGCTCCTCGAGCGCGGAGAACTCCTCCAGTGCCAGCGGGTTGACCTTGCCGAGCATGGCGAGGGCACGCTCGGCGGTGCGGAGCCGCTTGGTCTGCTCCTCGCGGTCGTACGGCGCGGGGTCGGGCGTCTCCTCGCCCTCGGCCACCTCGCCGGTGAACGGCACGAGCTG
Organism: Nocardioides sp.; assembly: GCA_023252065.1. Next base: position 1,530 of record JAHEXO010000300.1, read on the forward strand.
GTCGGGGCCGTAGTCGGCGACCAGGGCCGCCTCGTCGAGGCCCAGCTCCTCCATGGCGCGCTCGGTGAGCTGCTCGATGCGCATGCGCTGCTGGGTGCGGGCCATCTCGTCGCGGTGGACGGAGTTGACCAGCTCGTCGTGCTCGCGGGCCAGGTCGCGCAGGGTGGACCGCACGGTCAGCAGCTCCTGCTCGCGGTCGCTGCGGGAGGCCTCGACCGCGGTGCGCGCCTCGGCGGCCCGGTGGATCGAGACCTCGAGCCGGGCCAGCACCTGGGTCACCGCGATCGCGACCGCCTGGGCCGCGCGCCCCTCGCGGACCAACCGCTCGCGACGCTGGATCGCCTTCGCCCGGGCCTCGCGCTCGGCGGCCGCGGCCTGGACGAGGGTGTCGGCCCGGCCGTGGAGGGCGCGGGCGCGCTCCTCGCTGGTCCGCAGGGCGAGCCGGGAGTCGGTCTCGGCCTGGCGGGCGACGCGTGCTGCCTCGGCGAGGCGCTCGCGCTCGGTGGTGTCGGGCTCGTAGTCGGGTGAGTCGGTGGCCTCGTGGGCCGCGCCCAGGCGCGTCTCGAGCTCGGCCAGGCCGGCGAGGTCCTGCTCGCGCGCCTCGCGGGCGGTGGCGATCGCGGTGGCGATGCGGTCGGCCTCGGCGCGGGCCGCACGCGCGGTCGAGCCGTAGTGACCGAGCTCCTCGGCCACGGCGGCCAGGGTGGCGTCGGACTCGTGCAGCTTGGCGAGCGCGACGTCGACGCGCCGCTGGGCGTCCTGCCGCTCGCTGTCGAGCCGCGCGATGTCGAAGCCGAGCCGCTCGGAGGTGGCGACCGCCTCGGCGAGGGCGGCGGAGGCGTCGTCGTAGGCAGCCTGGATCTCGAGCAGGCTGGGCTGGCTCTGGGAGCCGCCGGAGGCGAAGTGGGTGCCGAGCACGTCACCCTCGCGGGTGACGGCGGTGACGTCGGGGAGGTCGGCTACCAGGGTGCGGGCGGCGTCGAGGTCGGCCACCACAGCGGTCTTGAACAGCAGCCGGGCCAGCGCGGGACGCAACGTGTCGGGGCAGCTCACGACGTCGACGGCGTAGGTCGCGTGGGCAGGCAGCCCGGGCCAGGCCCGGTGGTCGACCCGGTCGGAGCCTCCGGCGCCGAGCAGCAGCCCGGCCCGGCCGAGGTCGCCGGTCTTGAGGTGGGTCAGCGCCGCGACGGCTGCATCTCCGTCGGCGACGGCCACGGCGTCGGCCGCGGTGCCGAGCGCCGCGGCGACCGCGCTCTCGTAGCCGGTGTCGACGGTGAGCACAGCCGCGACGGATCCGAGCAGCCCGGAGACCGAGTCGGACGCCGCCAGCAGCGCACCCGCGCCGTCCTTGCGGTTGAGCCCGAGCTCGAGGGCGTCCTTGCGGCCGACGAGCGAGGAGCGGTCGCGGTCGGCGGTCGCGGCCTCCTCGCGGGCCTTGACCAGCCGCTCGGTGAGGTCGTCGAGCACGGCGAGCGCGGCCTCGTGCTCGGCGTCGAGGCCCTCCTCGCCCGCGTCGAGACCGGCCACCCGGGTCTCCAGAGCGGTGAAGTCGTGCTGCGCCCGGTCAGCCCGCGCTACCGCGGCCGCACGCGAGGCCTCCAGCCGGCCGATCTCCTCGTCGGCGGCGGCAGCCCGGGACTTCAGCGCGTTGACCTGGCCGGTCAGCCGGGCCAGGCCTTCGCGCCGGTCGGCTGCGGCCCGGACCAGTCCGGCGACCCGGCGGTCCTCCTCGGCTGCCGCCTCCTCCGCGGTACGGCGAGAGGTCACCGCCGACTCCAGGGCGCCGCGATGGGTCTCCACCTCGGCGGCGATCGCGGCCTCCTGCTCGCGGATGCGGGACGCCTCTGCCTCCAGCTCGTCGGGGTCGCGCCCGAGGTCGAGGGTCTCCTGCTCGGACCCGGCGGCGTTGCGCACGCGCTAGGCGGCGAGCGACGCCGTACCGCGGAGCCGCTCACGCAGGCCGGACAGCCCGAACCAGGTCTCCTGGGCGCGGGCCAGGGCCGGCAGGTCGTCGCGTAGTGCGGCCTCGAGCCGGGCCTCGGACTCCTGGGCGCGGGCGATCGCCGCCTCGACCTCCTCGCGGCGCTCGACAAGGATCGACTCGTCGGCGAGCTCCTGCTCCAGCGCGGTGCGGGCGGTGACCAGGTCGTCGGCGATGATCCGGGCCCGGGCGTCGCGGACCTCGGCCTGGACGACCGCGGCTCGGCGCGCGACCTCGGCCTGCCGGCCGAGGGGCTTGAGCTGGCGCCGGATCTCGCTGAGCAGGTCGGCCAGGCGGTGGAGGTTGCCCTCGGTCGAGTCGAGCTTGCGGAGTGCCTTCTCCTTGCGCTTGCGGTGCTTGAGGACGCCGGCGGCCTCCTCGATGAACCCACGGCGGTCCTCGGGCGTGGCGTGCAGGATCGAGTCGAGCTGGCCCTGGCCGACGATCACGTGCATCTCGCGGCCGATGCCGGAGTCGCTGAGCAGCTCCTGGACGTCGAGCAGCCGGCAGGGCGTGCTGTTGATGGCGTAGTCGGAGCCACCCGAGCGGAACATGGTGCGGCTGATCGTCACCTCGGAGTACTCGATCGGGAGTGCGCCGTCTGAGTTGTCGATGGTGAGCAGCACCTCGGCGCGACCCAGCGGGGGGCGGCCGGAGGTCCCGGCGAAGATGACGTCCTCCATCTTGCCGCCGCGC
>JAHEXO010000301.1 GCA_023252065.1 Nocardioides sp.
GAGCTTCGAGCTGCTGCCGGTCGAGTGGACGGCGGAGTCCGAGGAGCTCACCCCCACCCTGAAGCTCAAGCGGCGCATCGTGCACACCAAGTACGCCGACGTCATCGACGGCCTCTACGCCGGCTGACGCCCCGTATCAGGCTCCCTCCGAAGCCCTCCTCACAGCCATGACCCTCGCCCACGACTTCGCGTTCGAGCCGGTTCCGCCGGTGGCCGACCCCCAACCGCACCCCTTCACCTCCATCGACGACCCGCTCGGTCCGCTGAGGGCCCTGCCCGGCACCTGGAAGGGCACGGGGTTCAACACCATCTGGCGTCCGCACTTCCCCTCGGGCAACCAGGACCGCTTCCTCGAGCTCAACCTCACCGAGGAGACCCTGGTCTTCGAGGAGATCCCGGGCGCGATCCCCAACCGCGGGCTGGACCAGAAGGACATCGAGATGTTCGGCCTGCACTACCTGCAGACCATCTCCGACAGCACCCTCAACGCCGGCATCCATCTCGAGCCGGGCATCTGGGCGACGGTGCCCGCCACGACCGCACCGAAGGAGCCGCCGACCGTGGTGCGGATGGCCTCCATCCCGCACGGCACCGTCGTGCTGGCGCAGGGCAAGGCCTCGACGATCGCCGGCCCGCCGGTGATCAAGGACCTCGACATCATCCCGTTCGTCCCGAGGGACCCCTCGACCAAGGGCTCTTTCAACGACGCCAAGGCGAGCTTCTCCGAGCTCGACATGTCGAAGAAGAAGAAGTTCCGCCAGCCGTCCGACCCGGCGACCGTTCCCGGCATCACCCAGGCCATGGTCAAGAACCCCAGCACCGTGCTGACCAAGGCGATCGCCGGCCAGGACATCGTGCACACGATCGTGCTCCGCGTCGCGGCCACCAACGCCCACCTGGCGAGCGTCGGCACCGCCAACACGTTCTTCCTGACCGAGAACGCCTCGGCCAACCTGGTCTCGGCGACCTTCTGGATCGAGACGGTGAAGAACCCGCACGCCGCCGGCCACTTCCTGCAGCTGCAGTACACCCAGACCGTGATGCTCGACTTCAACGGTCTGCGCTGGCCCCACGTCTCCGTGGCGACCCTTCGCAGGCAGGCCGGTGGCGCAGGGGCGGGCGGTGCCGCGGCCAGCGAGGTCGCTGCCCCGGCGGTCAGGGGCGCGAAGGCGGGCCAGGAGACCGAGCTGACCTGAGGCACCTCAGAAGGTCACGATTCGGCAAACCCCCCGCGATCTCGGGGTAAACCCCGATGACGACTGTCGGACCCATCCGATTCACTGGATCCATGCACAGACAGATCGCGGGGAAGCTGACGGGCCGGGTCACGAAGTGGCTGGTGCTGGCCTTCTGGGTCATCGTGGTGGCAGCTGCGGGTCCGCTCGCCGGCAAGCTCACCGACGTCCAGGACAACCAGGCGTCGTCGTGGCTCCCGGCCAGCGCCGAGTCCACCAAGGCCCTGGCCAAACTGGCCCCCTTCCAGGACCAGAACGACATCCCGACCGTCGTGGTCTACCAGAAGGCCTCCGGGCTGACGCAGGCCGACCTCGCCACGATCGGCACCCAGCTCGACCAGATCCAGCAGATCGACGGCGCTGTCCCGGCGAAGGCACCCGACGGCACCCCGATCAAGGCCAGCCAGTCCGTGCAGGTCTCGCAGGACAAACAGGTCGCCCAGGGGTTGGTGACGTTCAACTTCGGCAAGGACGGCTGGAACAAGCTGCCCGACGTCAAGGACAAGATCACCGAGATCGCGCAGCTCGACGGCGCAGACGTCTACGTCGCCGGGCCCGGTGGGCAGGCCGCCGACTCGGCCGCGGTCTTCGCCGGCATCGACGGCAAGCTGCTCTACAGCACGATCATCGTGGTCGTCGTGATCCTCCTGTTCACCTACCGGAGCCCGCTCCTGTGGCTCCTGCCTGTGGTGTCGGCGGGCGTCGCCCTGATCACCGCCCAGGGCGTGATCTACCTCCTCGCCAAGAACGCCGGCCTCACCGTCAACGGCCAGAGCGCGGGCATCCTCACGGTCCTCGTCTTCGGCGCCGGCACCGACTACGCCCTCCTGCTCGTCGCCCGCTATCGAGAAGAGCTCCACCGCCACGAAGACCGGCACGAGGCGATGGCCTACGCGCTCCATCGAGCCACCCCGGCCATCATCGCCAGTGGCCTGACCGTGATCCTCGGCATGCTCTGCCTCACCTTCGCCGACATGAACTCCACCGCCGGCCTCGGCCCAGTGGCGGCCATCGGCATCGGCGTCGGGCTGCTGGTGATGATCACGTTGCTGCCGGCGCTGCTGGTCATCTTCGGCCGCTGGATCTTCTGGCCGCGCCGGCCCAGGTTCGACACCCTCGAGCCCAGCGCCACCGGGTTCTGGGCTCGCGTCGGCTCGCGCATCGCGCCGCGTCCGCGCATGGTCTTGGTGATCACCTCGCTCGTCCTGGCCGCGTGCAGCCTGGGCTTCCTCCAGCTCAACGCCCACGGGCTCTCGACCGCCGACGCCTACACCAAGGACTTCGACTCGGTCACCGGCCAGCAGGTGCTGATCGATCACGGGCTCGCCGACACCTCCACGCCCGTGCAGATCGTGACCAACGCCGACCAGGCCGCAGCCGTGACCCAGTCGCTGCAAGGCATCGGTGGCCTCGGCCGGGCCGCACCACCCTTCGTGAAGAGTGGCGTGGCGCTCGTCTCCGTGCCGCTCACCGACGACCCGACGTCCAAGGCGGCGTTCGCTACCGTCGACGAGGTGCGCACCGCCGTGCACGCCGTACCGGGCGCTGACGCCCTGGTCGGCGGTGGCTCGGCCATCAACGCCGACATCGAGAAGGCGTCGATGCGCGACAACAAGGTGATCATCCCGCTGGTCCTCGTCGTGGTGATGATCGTGCTGATGGTGCTGTTGAGGGCGCTGCTCTCGCCGCTGCTCCTGATCGCGACCGTCGTGCTCTCCTACGGAGCCGCGATGGGACTGAGCGCGCTGCTCTTCCGCAACGTGTTCGGCTTCGCCGGTGCGGATGCGTCGCTGCCGCTGTTCGTGTTCGTGTTCCTCGTCGCCCTGGGCATCGACTACAACATCTTCTTGATGACCCGGGTGCGCGAGGAGACCCCCGAGCACGGCACCCGACGGGCCTCGCTGATCGCGCTTGGTGCGACGGGTGGCGACATCACCTCGGCCGGCCTCGTGCTCGCGGCGACCTTCCTGGTGCTGGCGACGCTTCCGCTGGTGGCGTTCGCCGAGATCGGGTTCGCGGTGGCCCTCGGCGTCCTGCTCGACACGCTGATCGTGCGGTCGGTGCTGGTGACCGCGATCAACCTCGACGCCGGACACCGCATCTGGTGGCCCAGCAAGCTCGATCGGGCGGGAGTGGAGGTCACCCCGGCCCAGGCGGCAGAAGAGGTCGAGGCGCTCGACGCCTAGCCCGGGTGGGTGCCGGTCAGCCGTGCAGGCGGACCGGCACCGACTCGACGCCGTAGACGATCGACTTGGCGTGGTAGGGCAGCTCCTCGGCCGGGACGGCGAGCGTCAGGTCGGGGAAGCGTCGCGCCAGGGCGGGGTACGCCGCGCGGAGCTCGAGCCGGGCCAGCTCCGCACCGACGCAGCGGTGGAACCCGTAGCCGAAGGCGAGGTGGGAGGCGGTGGCCCGAGCGGGGTCGAGGGTCGCGGGGTCGGCGTAGACCCGGGGGTCGCGGTCGGCCGCGGGCAGGTGCGCCATCACGCAGGAGCCCTTCTTGATCTTCCGGCCGGCCACCACCACGTCGTTCTTGGCGAACCGGGGGAACGCGACCTGGACGACCGAGAGCTTGCGCAGCAGCTCCTCGACCACCGGGGTGACCGAGTCGGGGTCGCTGACCAGCCCGGAGTAGAGATCGGGACGTCCGAGCAGGACCACCGTGCCTAGCGCCAGCATCGAGGCCGAGGTCTCGAGGCCACCGGTGAAGGCGCCGTCGGCGAGACCACCGAGCTCGAAGTCGTCGACCTCGTCGCCGTGCTCGCGGATGATCTGGCCGATCAGGCCCGGGCCGGGCTCGAGCCGCTGCCGGGCGCACTCGGCGAACAGGAAGTCACGTGACTCCCCGACCGCACCCATCACGCCGCCGCCGCCCATGGTGACGTCGAAGCGCGCCGAGCCGAGCGTGCGGAAGGTGTCGCGCGCCTCCTGCCGGATGCCCAGCAGCTCGCAGATGACCAGGAACGGGA
>JAHEXO010000010.1 GCA_023252065.1 Nocardioides sp.
GCCCGTGCTCAACACCGGCCTGAGCTACCGCTACCCGCGCCACGGCGGCGAGTCGGCCGACGCCGCGATCGCTCGGGCGGTCGAGGCGACCGCACGCGAGTCGGGCCCGGGGTTCCGCCGCGGCCATGCGCTGCTGGCGCAGCCCCTGCCCGCCACTCTGCTGCCGCACGCGAGCCTCCCCGCCGTGCCGACCTTGCTGTCGGTGCCGGGCGCCTGCAGCCACGTGTCCCTCCGGGGCCGGTGCCCGACCAGCCCCGGCGAGATCGCGGTCCTCGACGCCGACGCCGAGACCTACGGGCTCCACCTCGGGAGCCGGCTCGACCCCTACGGCAGCGGCTCGCCGTTCACGGTGGTCGGCATCTACACGGCCCGCGACGACGCCCGCGACAACGCGTTCTGGGCCGGGCCCGGGCGGCTGCAGACGGTGCCGGGGCGCCCCGCGCCCCCGATCGACGTGCCGGCCCACCCGGCTCCCTGGTTCACGCCCCAGGCCGGGATCGAGCTGCGGCACGACCGGTGGTACGTCGCCGTCGACCAGGGCCTCGACCTCCCCGCCGACCTGACAGCCGGCCAGGTCGCCACGACCGCGGCTCGGGTGCATGCGATCTCCCAGGCCGCGAACCGGTCCGGCCTCCCCGAGGGCCTCACCCTCGAACCCGGCAACTCGCTGCCGAGCGTCGCCCACCAGCTGCTCGACCGCCGCGGGGTCGCCAGGTCCACCGTCGCACCGGCGGTGCTCTCCCTGATCCTGGTCGCGATCGTGCTGCTCTCGCGCCTCCTCGCCGCGGGCATGAACCTCCGTCGCGGCGAGCTCGCGCTCGCCTCTCTGCGGGGCTACAGCCGCCGCCGGCTGTGGTTCCTCGGGATGCTCGAGCCGCTCCTCGTGCTCCTGGCCGCCGTGCCCCTCGGCGTCGTCGGCGGCTACGTCGCCGCCCGGGGACTCGCGCGCCGGTGGCTGATCCCGGGCCTTCCGGTCCCGTTCGAGTCGGGCAGTGGCCTGGCCGTCCTCGGGGTGGTCGTGGTGACGGCCGTGGTGGCGGCGCTCGTCGTCCGCGACTCCGTGAACGAGCCGCTCAGCGCTCAGATCGCGGGCGACCGCCGGCCGACGCGCGCCGGGCGTGCGGTCGTGATCGTCCGGCTCGTGCTGGTCGCCGCAGCCGTCGCGGCCCTGCTCACCGCCTGGAGCCGCAGCAGACCGAAGGCCCCCGACGCCACCGACCTGGCCCTCCCGATGCTGCTCGCCGTCGCGGTCGGCCTCCTGAGCAGCCTGGTCGTCATCGTGCTGGCCGGGCTCTGGGTCCGCTGGTCCGCGCCGCGCCGCGGCCTGTCGCCGTACGTCGCCTCCCGCACGGTCCGGCGGCGGCGCGAGGGGACCATGGTGATCCTCCCGGTGACGGCCGCGCTGACCGTGGCCGTCTTCTCGGTCGGGGTGTCGCTCGCGGCGTCGACCTGGCGCGCGAGCGCAGCGGCCACCGAGGTCGGGGCCCCGCTGTCGTACTCCACCAGGCTCCCGCTCACGCGCGCGGTCGGGCTGACCGAGCAGCTCGACCCGCAGGGGCGCTGGCTGATGGCCGCGGCGGTCGACTACCCCAACGCCGACACCACCACCCGCGTCATCGTGCCCCGCACGATCCTCGACACGTCGCGGTTGGCGCGGGTCGCCTCGTGGCCCGCGGCCTGGACACCCGGCCGCTCCGCCGCCGACATCGCCGGTGAGCTGGGGCTCCGGCGGCCGCCGATCGTCCTACGCGGGCGGCAGCTCACCGTCGGCCTCACCAACCGGGTGCAGGGCGAGTTCGACCAGCTCGGCCTGACCCTCACCGTCCTCGATGACGACGGTGCCCTGCGCGACCTCCCCGTCGGCCCCTTCGACCCCGGCCACTCGACGGTCACCCGCAGGCTCCCGGCCTGCCAGGTCGGCTGCCGGGTGGAGAAGATCAGCTTCGGCGGGCCGGGCGCCCTGGTCGAGGCGATGCACGGCACGGTGGACATCGACCGCTTCCAGGTCGACGGCCACGACGTGCCGGGGGTGCTCGACCGCTCGTGGCACGTCGCCCAGGCGCAGACCAGCTCGCCGACGGCGGTGCAGGACGGGCCGAGCGTCGAGGGCGGACACCTCGCGCTCTCGTTCAGCTCACGCTCCTCCGCGTCGTACGCCGGGATCAGCCCCGACGACCTGCCCGCGGTCGTGCCCGTGCTCCTGGGCCGGCAGGCCGGACTGCAGCGCACGCTCACCACCGGCTCGACCCGCACCTTCAAGGTCCGGTCGGTCGGGCGGGCCGAGTCGACGCCGTTCCGCGGGCCCTCCGGGGTGGTGATGGACTTCAACGCGTTCATCCGCAACGCCGTCCAGACCAACAGCGACACCTCGGTCTTCATCTGGGCGCGGGCGGACACTCCGCGGCCGATCCTCGACCAGCTGGCGCGGCGCGGGCTCAGCCGCCCGGCGACCGAGGCGGAGGCCAGGAGCGTGCTCGACCAGGACGCCTTCGCGCTCGCGCTCCGGCTCTACACCGTGGTCACGGTGCTGGTCGTCCTGCTCGCGCTGGCCGGGCTCGCGGCCAACCTCGCCGTCCAGCTGCCGTCGCGCCGGCGCGACGCCGCCTCGCTGCGCGTGGTGGGGGTGACGCGACGGTCCGTGATGGCCGCCGTCGTGATCGAGTTCCTGGTGGTGATCGGCGCCGCCGCACTGGCCGGGGTCGCGGCCGGGGCACTGGCTCAGTACGTCGTCGTCAAGACGGTCACCCTCGGCTTCGCCGACACCGCGCTGACGCCGCGGGTGCTGCCGTCGTTCCACCTCTCCAGCGGGCTGCGGCTCGGCGTGCTGGTGATGGTGGTGCTGTTCGTGGTGTCCGTGGCGTTCGCGCTGCTCACCGTGCGTGGGGCACGCACCTCGACCCTGCGCGAGAACGCCCCGTAGGCCGCCGGCACTCCCACCGTGGAAACCCGGGTGCGCCGACCCGGAGGCCTCACGGACAATGTCTCCTCGTGGGTCACGTGGACGTTGCCGGAGTGCACTTCGAGCTGCCCGACGGGCGGGTGCTGCTCGACGACGTCTCGTTCCGGGTGGGCGACGGCGCCAAGGTCGCCCTGGTCGGCGCCAACGGCGCCGGCAAGACCACGCTCCTGCGGATCATCACCGGCGACCTGACGCCGCACGCGGGCGTCGTCACCCGCAGCGGTGGCCTCGGCGTGATGCGGCAGATGGTCGGGCACGACCTCGGCGCCGAGCCGACCGTGGCCGACCTGCTGATGTCGGTCTCGCCGGCCCGGGTCCGCGCCGCCGCAGCCGAGGTGGAGCGCTGGGAGCTGGCGCTGATGGAGACCGACGACGAGAAGACCCAGCTGCGCTATGCCGAGGCGCTCTCGGAGTACGCCGACGCCGGCGGCTACGACATCGAGGTCGTCTGGGACGTCTGCACGGTGCGGGGTCTGGGTCTGCCCTACGACCGCGCCAAGTACCGCGAGCTGCGCACCCTCTCCGGTGGCGAGCAGAAGCGGCTGGTGCTGGAGTACCTCCTGGCCGGCCCCGACGAGGTGCTGCTGCTCGACGAGCCCGACAACTTCCTCGACGTGCCGGGCAAGGTCTGGCTCGAGGAGCGGATCCGCGACTCCGACAAGACGATCCTCTTCATCAGCCACGACCGCGAGCTGCTGAACAACACCGCGACCCGGATCGTAACCGTCGAGCTCGGCTCGTTCGGTGGCGGCAACTCGGTGTGGACCCACCCCGGCGGGTTCGCGTCGTACCACGAGGCGCGGCGCGACCGGTTCGCCCGCTTCGAGGAGATGCGGCGTCGGTGGGACGAGGAGCACGCCAAGATCAAGGCACTGGTGCTCCGGCTGAAGATCAAGGCCGAGTACAACGATGGCATGGCCTCGCAGTACAAGGCCGCGCAGACCCGCTTGCGGAAGTTCGAGGAGGCCGGCCCGCCCACCGAGCAGCCGCGCGAGCAGAGCGTCTCGATGCGGTTGAAGGGCGGCCGCACGGGCAAGCGGGCGGTGGTCTGCGAAGGGCTCGAGCTCTCTACCGATGAAGGTGGGGGGCTGATGCACCCCTTCGACCTCGAGGTCTGGTACGGCGAGCGGGTCGCGGTGCTCGGCAGCAACGGCTCGGGCAAGTCCCACTTCCTGCGCCTGCTCGCCGCGGGTGGGTCGGACCCCGACGTCGAGCACCGGCCGGTCGACGAGACCCCGATCGACCCGGTGCGGCACACCGGCAAGGCCAAGCTCGGCGCGCGGGTGCGTCCGGGCTGGTTCGTGCAGACGCACGAGCATCCGGAGCTGGTCGGCCGGACGCTCCTGGAGATCCTGCACCGCGGAGACGGCCGGCCCGGCGGTCGCAGCGGCATGGGCCGCGAGGCCGCGGCCCGGGTGCTCGACCGCTACGAGCTGGCCCACGCCTCGGAGCAGAGGTTCGAGTCCCTGTCAGGTGGCCAGCAGGCGAGGTTCCAGATCCTGCTGCTCGAGCTGTCCGGGGCGACCCTGCTGCTGCTCGACGAGCCGACCGACAACCTCGACGTCCAGTCCGCCGAGGCGCTCGAGGAGGGCCTCGAGGCGTTCGAGGGCACGGTCGTCGCGGTCACTCACGACCGCTGGTTCGCCCGCGGCTTCGACCGGTTCCTGGTCTACGGCGCCGACGGTGACGTCTACGAGTCCGACGGCCCGGTCTGGGACGAGGGACGCGTCGACCGCATCCGCTAGCCAGCCGTGCCTGGGCTCGCGGCGCGCACGTTCGCGACGCCGTACGGTCCCGCTTCGGGGGCTAGGGGGCCGTACGACGACGCCATCGGCACGCCGCTGACGCGGGACCACGGGCACGTCGGCTCAAAGGACGTACCCGCGGTCCCGCGGGATCAGGAGTTGGTGGTCGCTGCGTCGGAGTCGAGGGTGACCTGCACCGTGTGGGTGGAGCCGCCGCGGGTGTAGGTCACCGTGACGCTGTCACCGGGGCGGTAGGAGCGGATGATGGCGACCAGGCCGTCCGACGACGTGATCAGGTGGTCGTCGACCTTGGTGATGACGTCGCCGGCCTTGAGCCCGGCGCCGGCGGCGGCCGAGCCGTTGGTGACCTGCTGGATCTTGGCGCCGTCGGCGACCTGCGCGCCCGCGCCGGTGGCGGCGTTCTCGACGCCGATGCCGAGCTTGGCGTGGGTGGGGGTCTCGCCCTTGATCATCTGCTGCACGATCGGCAGCACCTCGTCGATCGGGATCGCGAACCCGAGGCCGATCGAGCCGGGCTCGCCCTGGCCGGTGCCGTTGGTCGCGGACTGGATCGCCGAGTCGATGCCGACGACCTCGCCGGAGAGGTTGACCAGCGGGCCACCGGAGTTGCCCGGGTTGATCGCCGCGTCGGTCTGGATCGCCGGGTAGACCGTGGCGTTGCCCTGGCTGACGGTGCCGACGTTGACCGGCCGGTTCAGCGCGCTGACGATGCCGCTGGTGACGGTCGCGTCGAGGCCGAACGGCGAGCCGATCGCGACGACGCCCTGACCGACCTGCAGGCTCGAGGAGTGACCGATCGTGGCCGGGGTGAGACCGGAGACGCCCTGGGCCTGGATCACCGCGGTGTCGGTCAGCGGGTCGGTGCCGAGGATCTTCGCGGGGGCGTGTGAGCCGTCGTTGAACGAGACGGTCAGCTTCCCGCCGTTGGCACCCAGCACCGCCACGTGGTTGTTGGTGAGGATCTTGCCGTCGGCGCTGAGGATGATGCCCGAGCCGGAGCCCGAGCCGCTGGAGTTCGTCCCGCTGATCATCACCACCGAGGGCAGCACGGCCTGGGCGACCTTCTCGATCGAGCCGTCAGCGGCCGGCGAGGAGCTCGCGGCACCTGACTGCACGACCACCGCCGACGACTGCACGGAGTCGTGGGTGTTCGTCCACAGTGCCGCGCCACCGACGCCGGCAGCAGCGCCGAGGACGAGACTGGCCGCCACCACGGAGGCGGCGAGCCCCTTGCTCCGGGTCCCACCGGAGGCCGGCGTCTCGCGGTCCGGCGCCAGCACCGGGCTGTCGAGACGCAGGGGCATCGTCTGCCCGGCGTCGGCGGTGGGGGAGGTGCCGTAGGGCGACCAGGTCGGCGGCGCGGTGGGAGGCTGCTCGCCCCACTGGTGGTCGGACCCGGGCTCCTGCGGTCGATAAGGCTCGTCGTTCACGAGGACGACGATGCCCCACCTGCCTGTGACGTTGCTGAAAGGGCGCTTGAGGCCCGTTGAAAATCCTCAGAGGCGGCGGACGCTGTCGCCGGGACGTACGACGCCCCCGTGGACGACGCTGGCATTGAGGCCACGCAGCCGGAGTCTCTTGCCTTCGTCGCTGTTGACGAACGCCACCACGTCGTCGCCGAACCGCGCGCGGAACTTCGCGCAGCCCTGGTGCGGCTTGGCACTCACCTCGATCACGACGTCGTCGCCGATCGCGACCCGGCTGCCGGCGGGCAGGTTGTCGTGGGAGAGGTCGAGGTCGACGTAGAGCTGGTCGCCGGCCCATGCGCGCCCGGCGTCGGTGTCGGCCAGGAGGCCCACCATCCGGGAGCCCATCACGGTGATCATCGCGTCGCGATGCCGTCCCTCGGCGATCGCGTGCGAGGTCGCCCGGGCGAACCAGTTGTCCCCGACCAGCTCGTCGTCGGCGTCGACGACCCCCTCGTCGAGGATCTCCCGCGTCTTGAGCGCGGGGCGTCGTACGACGAGGGTCAGGACGCCCTCATCGGCCGGCGCGGCACGCAGGTGGTCGAGGGCGGCTTCCAGGGCGGAGGTGGTGGTCGCGATGGGCACCCTCGGATTCTGTCGCGTGCAGGCCCGACCTTGCTTGATCTTTTCCGCCCTCCGGGTGAGTGCCGGGTCCGAGTCCGCCCCTAGGCTGCGCCCGGTGAAGACACCCTGGGGTCGCTGGAGCTGGGAGCTGCGCAGCTGCGGCCGGCACGGCCACGTGACCTGGAAGCCCTCCGAGACCGAGCTCGCCGCCCGGCTCCGCGTCGAGACCCTCGACGGCGAGGCCTGGCGGTGCCTGCGCTGCGCGGACTTCGTCCTGGGTCCGCCGCAGGGGTCCGGCCCGGCCGAGGACGCCCCGATCGTGCTGCGCGGCAAGGCGCTGCGCGACGCGTTCATCCTCCGGCTGCTGGCCGCCGAGCGCTTCATCCGCGGGCTGCTGCTCGTCGCCCTCGCCTACGGCATCTACAAGTTCAACGGTGCGCAGGACTCGCTCGAGCAGGTCTTCCGCGACTACCTGCCGACCCTCCAGCCGCTGGCCACCAAGCTCGGGATCGACCTGCAGACCACCGGGCCGGTCAAGCTGATCCAGAAGGCGCTGAACGCCGAGCACAGCACCCTCGAGCTGGTCGCCGTCGGGGTGCTGGGCTACGGCGCGCTCGAGCTGCTCGAGGGCGTCGGGCTGTGGCTGATGAAGCGGTGGGGCGAGTACGTCGCCATGGTCGGCACCCTGGTCTTCATCCCGCTCGAGATCTACGAGCTCGTCGAGCGCGTCACCTGGCTACGCGTCGTCGCGTTCGCCCTCAACGTCTTCGCCGTCGTCTACCTGCTGTGGACCAAACGGCTCTTCGGCTTCCGCGGCGGCCGCGCGGCCTTCGAGGCCGAGCGGCACTCCGAGTCGCTGCTCGAGGTCGAGCAGGCAGCGGCCTAGGCCCAGCGCTCCGAGGCCGGCACGAAGTCGAGGGTGCGCTCGCCGGTGTAGATCTGCTTGGGGCGCGCGATCTTCTGCTCCTTGTCCTGCACGAGCTCGAGCCACTGGGCCAACCAGCCCGGGGTGCGCCCGATCGCGAAGAGCACGGTGAACATCTCCGGCGGGAACTGGAACGCCTCGTAGATCAGGCCGGAGTAGAAGTCGACGTTGGGGTAGAGGCGGCGGGAGACGAAGTACTCGTCCTCGAGGGCGATCTTCTCCAGCTCCTGCGCGATCTCGAGCAGCGGGTTGATGCCGGTGACCTCGAAGACGTCGTCGCAGGCCTTCTTGATGATCTTGGCGCGCGGGTCGTAGTTCTTGTAGACGCGGTGGCCGAAGCCCATCAGCCGCTCGTTGCCGCTCTTCACGCCCTCGATGAAGTCCGGCACGTTGTCCTTGGTCTTGATCCGGCGCAGCATCCGCAGTACCGCCTCGTTGGCGCCGCCGTGCAGCGGGCCGTAGAGCGCCGCGACGCCTCCCGCGACCGCAGAGTAGGGGTCGACCTGGGAGGAGCCGATCGACCGGACGGCGTTGGTCGAGCAGTTCTGCTCGTGGTCGGCGTGCAGGATGAAGAGCACGTCGAGCGCCTTGACCAGCCGCTCGTCGGCGGTGAACCGGTCTTCGCTCATCCGGAACAGCATGGAGAGGAAGTTGGCCGTGTAGCCCAGCTCGTTGTCGGGGTAGATGAACGGCTTGCCCTGGGCGTGGCGGTAGGACCACGCGCCGAGCGTCGGCATCTTGGCGATCATCCGGACGATCTGGAGCTGGCGGATCTCGTCGTCGTCGATGTGTCGGGCGTCGGGGTAGAACGTCGACAGGGCGCCCACGGAGGCCATCAGCATGCCCATCGGGTGGGCGTCGTAGCGGAAGCCCTGCATGAACTCCTTGACGTTCTCGTGCACGAACGTGTGGTAGGTGATGTCGTGCACCCACGTCTCGTACTGCGTCTGCGTCGGCAGCTCGCCGTGCACCAGCAGGTAGGAGACCTCGAGGAACGTCGACTTCTCGGCCAGCTGCTCGATCGGGTAGCCGCGGTACTCCAGGATGCCCTCGTCACCGTCGATGTAGGTGACGCTGCTCTTGCAGGAGGCGGTGTTCACGAAGCCGGGGTCGTAGACCGACAGCGACGTGCCGTGGGAGTCCTTGATCTTGCCGAGGTCCGCGCCCTTGACCGCACCGCTCTCGATCGGTACGTCGTACTCCTGGCCGGTGCGGTTGTCGCGGACGGTGAGGGAGTCATTCACCCTGCAAAACTAGTCCGGGCACTCCCGGAGAGCGAATCCGGTTTCGCTCAACGAACGACGAGGAGCCCGCAGAGCGGTCTCGACCAGGTGTCGACCAGGTCTCGACGCGCGGCCGTCCCCCCGCGTTATGCTCCGCCCACCGTCAGGAAGGGACGCCATGACCGACAACGTCAAGGACCGCCAGGCACAGCTGGCCCGGGTGCCGATCTTCTCCGGGCTCTCCTCCCGGCAGCTCGGCAAGCTCGCCGACGCCTGCCGTACGACGACGCACCAGGCCGGGCACGAGATCGCCAAGGAGGGTGAGGGCGCCATGGCGCTCCACATCATCCTCGACGGCACCGCCGAGGTGAGCGTGCACGGGAAGCTTCGTCGCGAGCTGCGGGCCGGCGACTACTTCGGCGAGATCAGCCTGATCGACGGCAAGAAGCGGTCGGCCTCCGTGACCGCCACGAGCGCCCTGCACACCCTCGCCGTGCCCCACGGCCCCTTCCAGAAGCTCTTGGAGTCCGAGCCGGGCGTCGCCGTGGGCCTGCTGACCCTGGTCTGCGCCCGCCTGCGCGAGGCCGAGGCCGACTGAGGCCGCACGACCCTGCGCCGACGGTCCTGCCCGTTTTGGTGCCTGAGCAGGGCGAACGGTAGATTCTGCCCTTGCGACTTCTGCCGCTCGGCGTGCTCACCACGCCTGGCAGACCCGGATGAAGCGAAGCCGGGCAGATTACCTCCCTCGTGAGGCGTTCGTCAGAGGCCGCAGCACCACCTCCGGTGGACGCCCGTCCGCCGGCCCAACGAACGAGTGAGGCAGACGCACGTGCGTACGTACAGCCCCAAGCCCGGAGACGTCCACCGCGAGTGGCACGTCATCGACGCCGACGACGTGGTCCTCGGCAAGCTCGCCGTCCAGGTCGCCAACCTGCTGCGTGGCAAGCACAAGCCCACCTTCTCGCCCCACATGGACATGGGCGACTTCGTCATCGTCGTCAACGCCGAGAAGATCGCGCTGACCGGTGACAAGCTGACCAGCAAGCTCATGTACCGCCACTCCGGCTACCCGGGTGGTCTGACCGCGACGCCGGTCGGGCAGCAGCTCGACAAGGACGCCCGCAAGGTCATCGAGAAGGCGGTGTGGGGGATGCTCCCGAAGAACAAGCTCGGCCGCCAGATGATCAAGAAGCTCAAGGTCTACGCCGGCCCGAACCACCCCCACCAGGCCCAGCAGGCCAAGCCGTTCGAGATCACCCAGATCTCCCAGTGACCGGTGACCCAGTGACCTCACAGACTCAGAGCGAAGGTATTTCCGTGGCTGACAACGACACCACCACCAGCACCACCGAGGCCGAGACCGAGACCGAGGTGTTCGCGACCGACGAGCAGGGCGTCGCCTACACCTCCGAGTCCTCCGCCGTCGAGGACCCCGCCCGTCCCGCGACGATCGCCCCGGCCGCCGCGACCGGCCGCCGCAAGGAGGCCGTGGCCCGCGTGCGGATCATGCCCGGCACCGGCGTCTGGACCATCAACGGTCGCAAGCTGGACTCCTACTTCCCCAACAAGCTCCACCAGCAGGTCGTCAACGAGCCGTTCGCCGCGCTCCACCTCGACGGTCGCTTCGACGTGATCGCCCGGATCCACGGCGGCGGCATCACCGGTCAGGCAGGTGCCCTGCGCCTCGGCGTGGCCCGCTGCCTCAACGCGATCGACGTGGAGGCCAACCGGCCGACCCTGAAGAAGGCCGGCCTGCTGACCCGCGACGCACGCGTCATCGAGCGCAAGAAGGCCGGTCTGAAGAAGGCCCGCAAGGCTCCCCAGTACAGCAAGCGCTGACGTCCCTCCGAGCGTCAGGGCCCCTATGGGACAGAGGATCTTCGGGACCGACGGAGTCCGCGGCCTCGCCAACGACGTCATCACGGCCGAGCTCGCGGTCGACCTCGGGGTCGCCGCGGCCCGAGTGCTGGTCGACCACGGCTCGTTCGAGGGACGCCGTCCGGTCGCGGTCGTGGGCCGTGACACCCGGATCTCGGGGCAGTTCCTCGAGCACGCCGTCGTGGCCGGGCTCGCCTCGGCCGGCGTCGACGTGCTCCGGCTCCGGATCCTCCCGACCCCCGGCGTCGCCTACCTCACCGACGCGCTCGGCGCCGACCTCGGCGTGGTGATCAGCGCCTCCCACAACCCGATGCCCGACAACGGCATCAAGTTCCTGGCCCGTGGCGGCGTGAAGCTCGACGACGCGCTCGAGCGCGAGATCGAGGACCACCTCGCCGAGGACTGGGACCGCCCCACCGGCGGCGACATCGGCCGGGTCCGGCCCTACGGCGCCACGGTCGCCGACTACGCCGGCCACCTGGTCGGCACGCTCGACCTGCCGCTGGCCGGGCTGCGCGTCGTGCTCGACTGCGCACATGGCGCCGCCTATCAGGTCGGTCCGGAGGCGCTCCGGGCTGCCGGCGCCGACGTGATCGCCATCAACGACCAGCCCGACGGCCTCAACATCAACCAGGGCTGCGGCTCGACCCACCTCGAGGGCCTGTGTGCGGCGGTCGTGGAGCACGGCGCCGACGCCGGCTTCGCGCTCGACGGCGACGCCGACCGGTGCCTGGCCGTCGACCACACCGGCACGGTCGTCGACGGAGACCAGCTGATGGCGATGCTGGCCATCGACCTCCACGAGCGGGGCCGGCTGGCGCACGACACCGTGGTGGCCACCGTGATGAGCAACCTCGGCTTCCTGCACGCGATGCAGGCTGCCGGCATCCACGTCCACCAGACCGCGGTCGGCGACCGTTACGTCCTCGAGGCGATGCGCGACGGCGGGTTCGGGCTCGGCGGTGAGCAGTCGGGTCACATCATCATGAGCGAGCACGCCACCACCGGCGACGGCATCCTCACCGCCCTCCACGTCCTGCAGCGGATGGCCCGCACCGGCTCCACCCTGCACGACCTCGCGTCGGTGATGACCCGGATGCCCCAGGTGCTCCTCAACGTCCCGGGCGTCGACAAGGACCGCGCCGACGACCCCGAGCTGAGCGACGCGGTCGCCCGCGAGCAGGAGCTGCTCGGCGACTCCGGCCGCATCCTGCTCCGGCCCTCCGGCACCGAGCCGCTGGTGCGGGTGATGGTCGAGGCGTCGTCGCCCGAGGTGGCCAATGCGGTGGCCGAGCGCCTCGTCGACGTCGTACGTCGTCGCCTGACGCTCTGAGGCCGGAAACCTCTGGCCGCCGCGCGCGGCCGTCTCCTACCGTGCTCGGGTGATGGAGATCCGCGACGTCGACCTGTCCGTCGACGCGCAGCAGCCTGGTGCCGCACAGTGACCTCGACCTCGAGGACACCGACTTCACCGTGGACCGGATCCGGGCGCTCGAGGAGCGCCGGCTCACCGTCGCGATGGCCACCTTCGAGTCGGCGGCGGTGGCTCCCGACGGGACCGTGGCGGGGCTGACCGGCGTCCGGGTCAGCCTCCCCGACCCGCGGATCGCCCACGTCAGCGTCACGATGGTCCTGCCCGGACATCGTGGCCACCGGCTGGGGCTGGCGGCCAAGCTGGCCGGCTATCGCGCTCTGCGGGCCGAGGTGCCGGACTGTCAGGCCGTCGTGACCAGCAACGCCGACGTCAACCAGCACATGAACGCCATCAACGAGGCCCTCGGCTATCGGCAGCTCGAGACGCTGCTGGAGTACCACCGCACGCTGTGACCCCGGCGAGCCTCACTCAGCGGCGAACTCGCAGAACGCGTCGTAGGCGCGCGGGCCGTGGATCGTCGCCGGGCCGCCGTGCATGAGGAAGGTGACGCCGATCGCCTCGGCCGCCTGCTGACGGGTGGCGCCGGCCTTCGCCGCGGCCTGCCCGTGGGAGGCGATGCAGCCGTCGCAGCCCTCGACCACGGCGATCGCGAAGGCTATCAGCTCCTTGGTCGCCGTGTCGAGTGCGCCGGGGGCGAACGCTGCACGGTGCAGCTCGCCGAAGCCCTGGTAGGCGTCGGGGATCGCCCGACGCAGCTGGCGGTGCAGCGGTGACAGCTCGTCGAGCACGACCTTGCCGTGCGGGCTGGTCTCGGTCTGGGTCTCTGCCATGAGGGTCATGGCTCGAATAATACCCCCAGGGGTATCGAATCACCTCATCCACCGGTGAATCCGCGACTCCCAGGGCTGCAACGTCAGCGCGTACGCCGTGCCGTGCGTCGGCAGCAGCACCTCCGAGCCGTCCAGCGGCGGCAGAGCCCCGGTGTCGACCGTGGCAGCGGTCGACGACCAGTTGGCCAGCACGAGCAGCACCGCGTCGCCGAGGGTCCGGGTGAAGGACCAGACC
>JAHEXO010000011.1 GCA_023252065.1 Nocardioides sp.
CCGTCGCCAAGCACCTCGCGGTCCTGGAGAACGCGGGCCTCGTCGCCACGACCACCCAGGGCCGGGAGCGCCGGTACCACGTCAGCGAGGACCGTTTCGCCCACGCAGTCAGCCAGATCACCAGCGTCGGCACCACGTGGGACCGACGCCTGCGACGCATCAAGACCATGGCGGAAGCCATCCAACAAGCAGCAGAGGAGGAACGATCATGAACATCGTGCACAGGGTCGGCGCCCGGGACACCAGCCCCGAGGAGGTCTACCAGGCACTCTCGACCATCGAGGGACTGTCCTCGTGGTGGACCACCGACACCCACGGGGAGCCCGACATCGGTGGCACCATCGTGTTCCGGTTCGGCGGCGACGACGGCTTCGACATGCTGGTCCACGAGCTGGTCCCGGCCAAGCGGGTCGCCTGGGAGGTGGTCGCGGGGCCCGAGGAGTGGATCGGTACCGAGGTCACCTTCGACATCCACCAGGACGAGGAGTGGACGATCGTCCTCTTCGAGCACCACGGCTGGCGCGACCAGGTCGAGTTCATGAGTCACTGCAGCACCAAGTGGGCGACGTTCCTGCTCAGCCTCGTGGAGCTCGTCCAGTCGGGATCCGCCCGCCCCTACCCCCACGAGCTGAAGATCAGCAACTGGAAGTAGCCACGGGACGTCGTTTCCGGACCTCGAGCACCGAAGATCAGAGGTGCAGGCTGTCGACCACGGAGCGCCCCGCCCGAAGGTCGTCGAGCGCCATGCCCGCCGCCTTCCGGTAGCCGTCGGTGACGGCGAGGATCTCGTCGGGGGTGATCACCTGGCCGATGTCGGTGAAGCCCTCGGGGGCGCGTTCCTCGACCAGCTTCATGGGGAGCTCGGGGCCCATGCCACGGTTCACCGCCACCAGGTGCGACGTGGCCGGTCGTCGTACCGACTCATAGGCGTCGAGGGCTCGCTCCACCTCCCCGATCCGACTCAGGCAGGCCGCGAGCACCCGCGCGTCGAGGATGGCCTGGGACGCGCCGTTCGACCCGATCGGGTACATCGGGTGGGCGGCGTCCCCGACCAGAGTCGCCCGACCATCCCGCCAGCGTGCCAGAGGGTCGCGGTCGACCATGGGGAAGAGGTAGGTGGTCTCGGCAGCGCGGATGGTGGCCGGTACGTCGAGCCACTCGAACCGCCAGCCCTCGAACGCCGGGAGGAAGTCGGCCAGGTCACCCTGCTTGTTCCAGTCCTCCCGGCTGGCGAGGCCGGCTTCGGGACGTCGCAGCTCGGCGATGAAGTTCAGCAGCTGACGTCCGTCGGGCAGGTCTCGGATCGGGTAGGCGACGAACTTCTGGTCCGGGTGGCCTGCCCACATGAGCGTGCGACCGTCGAGGGCGCGAGGTGCGCACGCCGTACCACGCCACATGAGGGACCCGTTCCACTGCGGCGGCCCTTCGTCGGGGAAGAGCTGAGCCCGGAAGGCGCTGTGGATGCCGTCGGCGGCGGCGAGCGCGTCCCCCTCCACGGTGGTTCCGTCCTGGAACTCCGCACTGACCAGTGGGCCGTCGTGGCGGACGCGGACAAGCCGATGACCGAGGCGGAGGTGCTCCTCGCCGACCCGGTCACGGAGGGCATCGAGCAGCAGCTGCTGCAGCTCGCCGCGATGGATGGAGACCTGCGGCCACGGGTAACCGGCGGCCAGACCCCGGGCCTCGCGCCAGATCTCCTGCCCGTGCTTGGTGAAGTAGACCAGCTCGGTGGGCGCCACGGATCGTTCGAGCACCTGGGGCAACAGTCCCAGTGCGTCGAGCTCGCGGACCGCATGCGGCTGCAGGTTGATCCCCACTCCCAGCGCCCGCACCTCCGGGACCGCCTCGTAGACCTCCACCGGCAGCCCCTCGGCCTCGAGACTCAGAGCCGTCGTGAGTCCGGCGATCCCTGCTCCGACGACGATCGTGCGCAGCGGCATGTCAGAGCACCTCGTGGACGTGGATGTGCACCAGTGCCGCATCGCGCCGACCGGTGGAGATCCCGACCACGCCGTCGAGGTGTGCGAGCGCCGGAGCGCTGGTCCGGAGCCGGATGTGGGTGCGGAAGTAGTACTCGTCCGGGTCGACCGGGTCTCCTGCATCCAGGCGTCGAAGCACGTCGGCATCGGCACGTCGTACGCCGCTCGAGGAGACCTCGATGCCGTTGCCGTCGTCGGTGCGCAACGCGTAGTGGGCATCGAGCTCGAGGGAGCCGTCGGGACAGACCCGCTGCCAGTCCGCACCACCCGGGAGCACGATCCCGCGCAACCCGTCACGACCCTCGAAGGTCCCTCCGGTCAGGGGCACGTAGCGCCGGTCGGAGGCGACGACGACGGGTGCCTCGACAGTCACGACGAGTGCGAGCAGCGGGCGCAGGTGCACGGCTCTGATCAGATCGTCGACACCTCTCATCTCCCCAGTCTCCTCTGGAGGTTCCACCTCAACGCCGGGAGCGCTTGGCTCCTGCACCCGGCTTCGCGGTCGGGCCACGCTGCGCCACCGCCTCGACCGAGTCCAGGAACACCTCGACCCCGGTGAGGAAGACGTCGCGGTCCGACAGGGAGACCAGCTCCGGGATCACCGCGGACAGGGCCGGGAGTCGCGCCGCGTCCACCGCGCGCAGGTCGCCGACCCAGTGGGTGTTGTCCTCGCCGCGCAGTCGCTGTCGCGAGAGGGCCGCCGCAGCAGCGAGCACATAGCTGGAGTACGCCGCGTAGAAGCGCACCGCCTCTTCCTTGCCCAGCCCTGCACGCTCCAGCTGGGTCAGGATCCAGTTGATCGCGCTCAGCTCGCCCGGACCACCCGTGGCAATGGTGGAGGAGTCCACACCGACGTGGGGGTGTTCTGCGAAGACGTCGATCGTGCGCACGGCGCCGTCGTACAGCTGGTCCCGCCACGGGGCCTCGGGGTCGATCTCCTCCTGCGAGCGGAGGATCAGCCGGTCGACCACCACCTGCATCAGCTCCTCCTTGTCACGGAAGTGCCGGTAGACAGCGGTCGGGTCGGCGCCGAGAGCGGTGCCCAGGCTGCGGAACGTGATGGCCTCGCCGGCCGCGGCCAGGTCGATCGCTGCGGAGACGATGCTCTCGCGGTCCAGCTGTGCGCGCTTGGAGGTACGCCGCGCCTTCGCGCCGCTCATGAGTCTCCGATCTCCTCTGATGCTGCACAGGCATCATGGGTGCGCCGGGATCGTATCGGCTATCAACACCGTTGACAACGACGTGGGCAAGGCTTAGCGTCCGCGGCCATGTACGCAGATCTGGTCTTCACCGGTGGCCCCGTCCAGCTCGGGAACGCCGTACGCGGCAGAGCCACCGCCGTGGCCGTCTCGGGCGAGCGCATCGTAGCCGTGGGGCACGGCGAGGTGGCCGAGCTGGTCGGGCCGCGCACCGAGGTCGTCGACCTCGCCGGGCGCCTGCTCGTGCCGGGCTTCCAGGACTCCCACGTGCACCCTGTCGGTGGCGGCATGGAGCTGGGTGCTTGCGACCTCAGCGGCGTCGTCGGGCTGGAGGACTACCGCGAGCGCATCTCGTCGTACGCCGCGGCGAACCCGGGGGCGTCGTGGATCACCGGTGGCGGCTGGTCGATGGAGAGCTTCCCGGGAGGAACGCCGGAGCGGTCCTTCCTCGACGCGCTGGTGCCCGACCGCCCGGTGTTCCTGCCCAACCGTGACCACCACGGCGCCTGGGTGAACACGCGCGCCCTGGAGATCGCCGGCATCGAGGCCCGCACCCCCGACCCCGCCGACGGCCGGATCGAGCGCGACGCGGACGGCGTCCCGACGGGCATGCTGCAGGAGGGCGCCATGGAGCTGGTCGCCGTCCACGTGCCCCCGGCGAGCGAGGCCGACCTCGTCGACGGCCTCGTCCGCGCCCAGTCGCTCCTGCACTCCCTCGGCATCACCGCGTGGCAGGACGCCGCCGTGAGCTCCCAGGGACCCCTCGGTGACGTGGCGGCCGCCTACCGGGCGGCTCAGGCCCAGGACGCGCTGACGGCCCGCGTGGTCGGGGCCTTGTGGTGGGAGAGGGACCAGGGCCTGGAGCAGGTCGACCGGCTGCTCGAGCTCAGGGACGAGCTGACGGGCGGCCCGATGCGGGCGAGCACCGTCAAGATCATGCAGGACGGCGTCGCGGAGAACCACACGGCCGCCATGCTCAGCCCCTATCTGCGCCAGGGCTGCGTCTGCTCCTCCGGCGGTGCCCACGCCGGGTTGTCGTTCATCGAGCCGAGCGCGTTGCGCGACTACGTCACCGTGCTCGACGGGCACGGCTTCCAGGTGCACTTCCACGCTCTCGGTGACCGCGCGGTGCGGGAGGCGCTCGACGCGGTCGAGGCGGCCCGGGCCGCCAACGGTTTCAACGACCACCGTCACCACCTGGCGCACCTGCAGGTGATCCACCCCGACGACATCGCCCGGTTCCGGATGCTCGGCGCGACGGCGAACCTGCAGCCGCTCTGGGCCGCCCACGAGCCCCAGATGGACGACCTGACCATCCCGTTCCTCGGTCCTGAGCGCTCGTCGTGGCAGTACCCGTTCGGCGACCTGCTCCGAGCCGGGGCCACGTTGTCGGGCGGTAGCGACTGGCCGGTCAGCAGCGCCGACCCGATCCAAGGCATCCACGTCGCAGTGAACCGCGTGGCCCCCGACGGCGACGCGGAGGCGTTCTACCCCGAGCAGCGCCTCGACCTGAGCAGTGCGCTCGCGGCGTACACGTCGGGCTCGGCCTACGTGAACCACCTCGACGACACCGGGACCGTCGCCGTGGGCAACCTCGCCGACCTCGTGGTGCTCGACCGTGACCCGTTCGACGGCCCGACCTCGGAGATCTGCCACACGCGGGTGGAGCAGACCTTCGTCGGTGGGACCCGCGTGTACGCCGCCGGATAGCGCGGCGGAAACGGCACTGTCAACACTATTGACAACGACGTGTGGTGTACCTAGGTTCGCCCTCAATCCGCACCACCAGGAGCCCCGGTGACAGACCTCCCCTACCTCAGCGCGACCGAGGTCCTCGACGCGTTCCGTGCTCGGGAGCTGTCGCCCGTCGAGGTCCTCGACGCCGTCTCGGCGCGCGCCGCCGCGACCGAGCCGACGGTGAACTGCCTGCTCGAGCGCGACCACGAGGACCTGACCGCTGCCGCCCGGGCGGCGGCCGACCGCTACGCCGGCAAGGGCGAGGCCCCGCGGCCCCTCGAGGGACTGCCGGTGGTGCTCAAGGAGGAGCAGCCCATCGCCGGCCGCAGCCTGCGGTTCGGCTCACTGCTGACCGAGGGCCTGGTCGCCGAGGAGACCCACCCCGTGGCGGAGCGGGTCTACGGGGCCGGCGCGCTGGTCCACGCCCGGACGACGACTCCCGAGTTCTCCTGCGCCGCCTTCACCCACAGCACCCTGTGGGGCGTCACCCGCAACCCGTGGAACCCGGACTACACGCCGGGCGGCTCCTCGGGTGGGTCCGGGGCCGCCCTCGCCGCCGGCACGGCGTACCTGGCCACCGGCTCCGACATCGGCGGGTCGATCCGGATCCCGTCGTCGTTCTGCGGCGTCGTCGGGTTCAAGGCGCCCTACGGCCGGGTGCCGGCTCTCCCGCCGTTCAACCTCGACACCTACTGCCACGACGGCGCGATGGGCCGCACGGTGGCCGACACCGCGCTGCTCCACAACGTGATCCAGGGCCAGCACCCGGCGGATCACGTGTCCCTGCCGGCCGAGCCGATCCCCGCCGACCTCGGCCACGTCCGCGGCCTTCGGGTCGCGCTCGCGGTGACCCTCGGCGACTTCGTGGTCGAGCCCGAGGTGGAGGCGAACACCCGGGCCTTCGCCGAGGCGCTCCGGCTCGCCGGGGCCGACGTGGAGGAGGTGAAGGTCGACATCTCGCTGGACCGGCTCACCGAGGCCGCTCTGGTGCACTACGGGTCGATCATGGGCCCGTCGATGGAGGGCACCGACCCCGAGGACCCGCGGTTCATGAGCTACACCCGGCAGTTCCTCGCTGAGTCGTCCGCGGCGTTCGGGCGGACCAGCGTCTACAAGGGTCTGGAGATGGAGACCGAGGTCCACCTCGCCCTCGCCCAGGTCTTCGCCGACCACGACGCCCTGGTCTGTCCCACGTTCGGCGGGCTCGGGCTGCGCGCCGGCGAGGAGTACGCCGACGGCATCGATGTCGCCGGTCAGCACCTCGACCTCTACATCTTCGCGGCGCTCACCCCGGTCTTCAACGTGGCAAGCCGTCACCCCGTCCTGTCTGTCCCGTCCGGCCTCGCCTCGAACGACGTGCCGACCGGCGTGCAGGTCGTCGCCCGCCCCTACGACGACGTCACCGCTTTCCACGTCGGTGCCGCGGCCGAGCGTGAGCTCGGCCTGTGGCACGACCCGACCTGGCGCCCGAACCTCTGACCTGACCGCCTGCCGGTCATCACCCCTCCGGAAGAAGGAACCCGACGATGTCCACGTTCCCAGCCCGTCGCTGGACGGTCCTCGGCGCCGGTGCGCTCGCCTGCGCCCTGGCGATGACCGCCTGCGGGGCCAAGCCGCCTGCCAAGAACAGCCAGGCCACGACGAAGTACACCGTGCTCACCCCGAAGCCGACCTCCACGGCGGGCGACGTGGTCTGGTCGACGTATCGGGAGACCCAGACCCTGGACCCGATCCAGGCCTTCGACTACCCGGAGAACACCGTCGACCCGCTGCTGTGCGACTCGCTGCTGCGCCAGGCGCCGGACCAGACGCTCGGCCCAGGCATCGCCACGTACACCGCTTCCAGCCCGACGCAGTACGACTTCACCCTGAACTCGAAGGCGACCTTCTGGGACGGGTCCCCGGTGACGGCCCAGGACGCCGTGTTCAGCCTGGACCGCGCCAAGGATCCCAAGGCGGGCGGCTACTACGCCGCGGTCTTCAACCGCGTCGCGTCCATCGAGGCGACCGGCAACCAGACCTTCACGATCAAGCTCAAGCAGCCCGACCAGTGGCTCCTCGGCGAGCTCTCGGCGACGCCTGGTGAGGTCGTCCAGAAGAAGTACGTCGAGGCCAAGGGCAAGGCGTTCGGCACGGTCAGCGGCGGCACGATGTGCTCGGGCCCGTTCAAGCTCGAGTCCTGGAAGACCGGGCAGGGCGTCAAGATGGTGCCCAACCCGAGCTACTGGGACACCTCCCTGCCCAAGCCTCAGGTCAAGAGCCTGACGGTGATCGGTACCCCCGACGACGCGACCCTGACCGCCGGACTGAGCAGCGGCGCGATCGACGGGTCCTACGGCACCGGCATCAGCACCCTCGGCCAGATGGAGAAGAGCTCCTCGCTCAGCGTCTACCAGGGGCCGCCGTACGCCACGGCATCCATGGTGGTCAGCGCGACCAAGGGCCCGCTGGCAAACATCGCCGGTCGTCAGGCGCTCTCCGAGGCCATCGACCGTCAGGGCATCATCGACACCGTCTTCCAGGGTGCCGGAAGCATCCCGCATGCAGCGGCTGCCAGCGGCACCTGGGGCTATGCGCAGAGCACCTTCCAGAGCGCGTACGACGCGTTGCCGGCGATGACCCAGAACCTGTCCAAGGCCAAGTCCGATGCCAAGGCGGCAGGCATCGTCGGCCAGACGATCACCATCGGCACGTCGTCCGGAATCCCGACCGTGCAGACCGAGACCCTCGCCGTCCAGCAGGCTGCGGAGGCGATCGGTCTGAAGGTGAAGCTGAAGAACGTCAGCCCGTCGAACTACATCAACTTCTTCATCGACCCGAAGTACTTCGGATCGGTCGACCTGTTCTCGACCCTGAACTACGGCGACTACGCCGACCCGGCCGCCCTCTACAACAGCTTCGCGATGCCGGGCGGTTCGCAGAACTTCAGCGGCTACGACAACCCCCAGGTCACCCAGGACATGAACGCCGCGCGAGGCGAGGCCGATCCCACGAAGCGGGCGCAGGACGTGATCGCGGCCCAGAAGACGATCACCCAGCAGCTGACCTGGATCCCCCTGGTCGCACCGAACACGGTGCTGGTGATGAACAAGAAGGTGACCGGGCCGCCCTCGACCTTCTCCTTCATGTTCAGCCCCTGGGCCAGCTACCTCGGCGGCAGCTGAGGGCCGGCCGGTCGAGGAGTCCGCATGCTCGCGTTCATCGTGAAACGCCTGGTGATGCTCGTCGTCACCTTGCTGGTCGCGAGCTTCCTGGTCTACGGCTCGCTCTACCTGGCCCCGGGAAGCCCGATCGCCACCCTGACCGGCGGTCGGGCGCCTTCGCCGCAGGTCGTCGCCCAGCTCAACGCCCAGTACCACCTGGACGAGCCGTTCCTGGTCCGCTACTGGCACTGGCTCGTGGCAGCTCTGCACGGTGACCTCGGACAGTCCATCCCGCTGCACGAGGGCGTGTCGACCCTGATCGGGCAGCGGATCGGGGTGACCGCCAGCCTGGTGCTGCTGACCTCGATCATCATCGTGGTGATCGGCGTCGGGCTCGGGATCATCGGAGCGCTGTCGCGAGGCACGATCGACAACGGCGTGCTCATCTCGTCCACGGTGTCCGCCGCGATGCCGGCCTTCGCGGCCGCGGTGGTGCTGCAGTTCGTGTTCGCGGTCAAGCTGCCCTGGTTCCCGGCACTGGGAGACGGGAACGGGCTCCTCGACTCGCTGCACCACCTGACCCTCCCGGCGCTGGCCCTCGCCGCCTCGTCGGTGGCCCTCGTCACCCGGGTGACGCGGGCCGCCGTACGCGAGGAGATGGAGCGCGAGCACGTGCAGACCGCCATCAGCCGCGGCCTGCCACGCGGCGTCGTCCTGCGGCGACACGTGCTCCGCAACGCCGCGATCCCGATCACGACCGTCGTCGGCCTGACGATCGCGAGCCTGATCGCCCTCTCCGCCGTCGTCGAGACGGCGTTCGGCCTCAACGGCCTGGGCTCCTACCTCGTGCAGGCGGCTCAGAACAAGGACTTCGCGGTCGTCCAGGGCATCAGCCTCGTGCTGGTGGTGCTGTTCGTGGTGGTCAACACCATCGTCGACATCGCCTACGCCCTCCTCGACCCCAGGGTCGCGATCGGGAGCCGAGCCCAGTGAGCATCCCCGTCGGAAGCGCGCTGCCGACCGGCCCGGCACCGGAAGAGCCCGGGCCGGAGGCTCTCGCCCCGCCCGGGTCTGCCGGCTCGGCCAAGAAGCGTCGGCTCCCCAGACTCGGTGTCGGCGGGTGGGTCAGTGTCGCGATCATCGTGCTCGCGGTGCTGCTGGCGATCTTCGGTCCGCTCGTGCGGCCCTACGACCCCAACGAGGTCAGCCTCTCCTACGCCAACGTCGGCCCGATGGGCGGTCACCTGCTCGGCTTCGACGGTGCGGGCCGAGACCTGCTGAGCCGGCTGATGGTCGGGGCCCGGACGACGCTCCTCGGCGCAGCGCTGGTCTCGATCGTGGCGGTCACGATCGGCTCGAGTCTGGCCGTCTTGACCGCATGGTTCGGAGGCCGTTTCGACACGGCGGTCTCCAGCGGTCTCGACGTGATGTTCGCGTTCCCCGGCATCCTGCTGGCGGTCCTCGCGGCAGCCGTGTTCGGGGCCGGGCTCCTCGCAGCCGGCCTTGCGCTGGCCATGGCCTACTCGCCGTACCTCGCACGGGTGCTCCGCGGAGCGGCGCTCAAGGAACGAGCCATGGCCTACATCCAGGCCGGCGAGGTCCAGGGCTTCAGCAGCTGGTGGCTG
Organism: Nocardioides sp.; assembly: GCA_023252065.1. The sequence goes on from JAHEXO010000011.1 coordinate 9,684, forward strand.
TGCTTCCGCCACCTGTTGCCCAACATCTCGTCGCTGATCGTGGCTCAGGGCACGATCTTCTTCGGCTTCGCCGTGGTCGACCTGGCGGCGCTGTCCTTCCTCGGCCTTGGCATCCAGCCACCCCATGCGGACTGGGGCGTGATGGTCTCGGAGGGCAAGACCCCGCTGCTGCAGGGGTACCCGCTCGAGGCCATCTCAGCCGTCGTCTGCATCGTGCTCGTGGTGTCGGCGGTGAGCTTCCTGGGCGAGCGGCTCCAGGAGCGGTTCACGGAGGACCAGCGATGACGCCCCCCAGGACCGCCCTGCTCCGGGTCACGGACCTGACCGTCCGGCTCCGGCTGGGTGAGCAGATGCGGGAGGTCATCTCCGGCAGCACGCTCGAGATCGGCGCCGGCGAGGCGATGGGTCTGGTCGGTGAGTCCGGCTCGGGCAAGTCGATGACCGCGCGGGCGATCGCGCGGCTGCTGCCGGCCGGGGCTGCGGTGAGCGGCCAGGTCGACTTCGACGGCACCGACGTGCTCGCCCTCGACGGGGCGAACCTGCGCGCCCACCGGTCCAAGGTGGCCGTCGTGTTCCAGGACCCCCGTGCGCACATCAACCCGGTACGTCGGATCGGGGACTTCATGACCGAGTCCCTGCGCACCCTCGAGGACGTACCCAAGGCCGAAGCAGCGCGACGAGCCGCCCACGGTCTGGAGGAGGTCGGGATCGACAACCCGGCCCAGCGCCTGCGGCAGTACCCCCACGAGCTGTCCGGCGGCATGCGCCAGCGGGTCATGATCGCCACCGCTCTGCTCTCCGAACCCCGCCTGCTGCTGGCCGACGAATGCACCACGGCCCTCGACGTCACCACGCAGTCGGAGGTGATGGCCATCCTCGACGAGCTGCGCCGCGAGCGTGGCCTGTCGATGCTGTTCATCACCCACGACCTCGAGCTGGCCGGCGCCGTGTGCGACCGCACCAGCGTCATGTACGCCGGGCAGGTGGTGGAGATCCGGGCCGCCGACCAGCTGCACGCCGACCCGCTCCATCCCTACAGCGCGGCATTGGTTCAGGCGCGGCCCGACATCACCTCGTCGGCGCACCGGCTCGTCGCCATCCCCGGGCGCCCGGTCTCGGCGTTCGAGGCACCGTCCGGCTGCCGGTTCGCACCGCGGTGCCCGCACGCGACGGACTCGTGCCGCCAGGACGAGCAGGTGGTGACCGAGCTGGACGGAGGCCAGGTGCGTTGCGAGCGCGCAGCGACGCTCCGTGGTGACCTCTTGGCACCGGTGACCCATGTCTGATCCAGCGACCTCCCAGGACCTCGACCCGGTCCGGCCGGCGCTCTCGGTGCGCGGGCTTCGCAAGGAGTTCGGCGCCCACGTCGCGGTCTCGGACCTGAGCTTCGACCTCCTGCCCGGGCGGTCCCTCGCCATCGTCGGCGAGTCGGGCAGCGGCAAGACGACCGTCGCCCGGATGATCGTGGGGCTCGAGCGGCCGACGGCCGGCGTGATCGTCGCCTGCGGCCGCGACCGGTCCCGGCCCGCCCGCGGCTCGAAGGAGCGCAAGCTGCGCGGACGTGAGGTGCAGATCGTCTTCCAGGATCCCTACTCCAGCCTGGACCCGCGGCAGTCGGGCGCAGACCTCATCGACGAGGTGCTGCGGCTGCACCACTCCTACGACGCCGCCACCCGACGTAGCACGATCATCGAGCTCGCCGACCTGGTCGGTCTCGACCAGCGCCAGATCAACGCCCTCCCGCGCTCCCTGTCCGGCGGTCAGCGACAGCGCGTCGCGATCGCACGGGCGCTCGCGGCCGAGCCGAGCGTCCTGATCCTCGACGAGTCCGTGGCGGCCCTGGACGTGTCGATCCAGGCGCAGGTCCTCAACGTGCTCGCCGACATCCGCGACGAGCGGGGCATCAGCTACGTCCTCATCTCCCACGACCTCGCCGTCGTGCGTCAGCTGACCGAGGAGGCGCTGGTCATGCAGCGCGGCGAGGTCGTCGAGCGCGGGGACACCGCCCAGGTGCTGGACTCACCCCAACACCCCTACACCCAGATGCTTCGGGCCAGCGTCCCCGGTCCCGGCTGGAAGCCGGCCCGGACCATGCACGGCTAGAGCTCGGGCGACACACCAGCAAAGGGACTCCATTGGTCACGAACCTCCTGCCGACCGGTACGCCGGAGCGCTTGTCCGTGCTGGGGTACGACGACTCCACGTGGGACCAGCCGTGGAACCTGCCGCGCGGGCAGCTGACCACAGGCGAGCGCATGCCCTCGGTGGAGCTGAGCCCCGGGGGCACGGCGACGCCGTTCCCGCCGGGGGAGCGCCTCGAGGTAGGTGACCTCCGGTTCACCGACCCACTCACCGGACGCGAGCTGGTCGGCGATCAGTTCCTGGACCGCAGGCTCCACACCGACGCGCTCGCTGTCGTTCACCACGGACGCCTTGTCTACGAGACCTACCGCAACGGGATGACCGAGTCCGACCGCCATGTGGCGCACTCCTGCTCCAAGACGATGACCACGATGATGGTCGGCATCGCCATCGACGAAGGGCGGCTCGACCCTTCCCGCCCCGTCGCCGACTATGTGCCCGAGCTCGCCGCGCTGCCGGCGTGGGACCGGGTCACCCTCCAGCACGTGCTCGACATGGCCACCGGCATCGACCTCGAGGAGCACTACGAGCGTCCCGACTCGATGTACTGGCGCTACGCGGAGGCCGTCGGCTACTACGCCGGATCACCCGAGCGACGGATCGGGACGCTGGGCTTCGCCGTCGCGGAGCTGACCCGCTCCGCAGAGGAGCCGGGCACCCGCTTCAACTACGGCTCCTACCTGACCAATCTCCTGCCGATCGCCCTCGCCCACGTGTACGGCGTGCCCGCCCTGGAGCTCTACGAGGAGCGGATCTACCGGCATCTCGGGGCGGAGCGTCCGGCGCTGGTGAACGTCGACTCCGCCGGCCGGCCGATCGTCGAGGGGCAGGTCAACCTCACGCTCCGCGACTTCGCCCGCTGGGGGCACCTGCTGGCCGACGCCGGCCGGAGCCTCGGCGGCGAGCAGGTCGTCCCTATGTCGTGGATCGATGACACGTTCGAGTCCTCGCCAGACAGGGCGGCGGCCTTCGCCCGCGGCGAGAGCGCCGAGGCGCTGCCAGGCGCGGAGTACCACAACCAGGCCTGGGTCCTCGAGCCCGGACGGGTGGTGTCGATGCTCGGCATCCACGGCCAGTTCTGCTGGGTGGACCGGGTCTCGGGCGTGATGATCGCCGGGTTCTCGTCGTTCCCGGTGCAGACCCACCCACTCCTGAGCGCATGCATGGGTGAGCTCTGGTCGACGATCCGCGGGGCACTCGCACCGTGATGCACGTCAGGGCACAGGTGCGTACGCCGACCCGATGACGTTGCGGTGACAGCATCACCGGCGCCTAGCGGCGGCACCTACGACGGCCCGCGTCAGACCACTGGGAGTCGGCGCGAGCTGACCCGCGCCGTAGCTCCGGGAGAGGACCACTCGGATTCAGGCAGGCATGGACACGTGCGTCC
>JAHEXO010000302.1 GCA_023252065.1 Nocardioides sp.
TCGCGGACGCACTCCAGGCCGCGCAGCCGCTCGACGGTGCGCGAGAGCTGGGCGTCGGTGGCGTCGTGGGACATCACGACGAGCTGGGCGTCCTCCCCGCGGCCCTCCTGGCGCAGGGTCTGGATCGAGACGTCCTCCTGGGCGAACGCCGTGGCGATCTCGGCCAGGACGCCGGCACGGTCGTCGACGTCGATCGCGAGGTGGTAGCGCGTGCGGGTGTCCCCCATCGGCAGCACAGCCCGGTCGGCGTAGGCCGACTCGCCGGCACCGCGGGTGTCGCTGAGCCGGTTGCGGGCCACCGTCACCAGGTCGCCGAGCACGGCGCTCGCCGTCGGCGCACCCCCGGCGCCCGGGCCGTAGAACATCAGCTGCCCCGCGGCCTCGGACTCGACGAAGACCGCGTTGAAGGCCTCACGGACGCTGGCGAGCGGGTGCGACCTCGGGATCATCGCCGGGTGGACCCGGACCGAGACGCCTTGGCCGGACAGCTCGGCGATCGCGAGCAGCTTGACCACGCTGCCCATCTCCTTGGCCGAGGCGATGTCGGCGGCGGTCACGTCGGTGATGCCCTCGCGGTGGACGTCGGCGGCGGTGACCCGCGAGTGGAAGGCCAGGCTGGCCAGGATCGCGGCCTTCGCCGCGGCGTCGAAGCCCTCGACGTCGGCGGTCGGGTCTGCCTCGGCGTAGCCGAGTTCCTGGGCCTCCTCCAGCGCCTCCTCGAAGCCGGCACCGGTGGTGTCCATCTTGTCGAGGATGAAGTTGGTCGTGCCGTTGACGATGCCGAGCACCCGGGTGACCCGGTCACCGGCGAGCGACTCACGCAGGGGTCGCAGGATCGGGATCGCACCGGCGACGGCGGCCTCGTAGTAGAGGTCGCGGCCGGCCTTCTCGGCCGCCTCGAAGAGGGTGGGCCCGTCCTCGGCGAGCAGCGCCTTGTTGGCGGTGACCACCGACGCGCCGTGCTCGAGGGCGGACAGGATCAGCGACCGGGCCGGCTCGATGCCGCCGATCACCTCGACGACGACGTCGACGTCGTCGCGGGCGACCAGGGCGGCGGCGTCGGTGGTGAGCAGTCCCTCGGGCACCTCGACCTCGCGCGGCGCGTCGATGCGTCGTACGCCGACGCCGACCAGGCGCACCGGCGCCCCCACCCGGGCGGCCAGGTCGCCGGCCTGCTCGGTCAGCAGCCGCACGACCTGCGAGCCGACGACGCCACAGCCCAGCACGGCGATGTTGAGCGGCCTCATCGGTCGGCTCCTAGGTCGGTGGCGAGCAGGTCGTCGACAGTCTCGCGGCGGACGATCGTCGTCGCGACCCCGTCCCGTACCGCGACCACGGGCGGCCGCAGGGCGTGGTTGTAGTTGGAGGCCATGGAGCGGCAGTAGGCACCCGTGCCCGGCACGGCGACCAGGTCTCCGGGTCGTACGTCGCCGGGGAGGAACTCGTCCTTGACCACGATGTCGCCGGCCTCGCAGTGCTTGCCGACGACGCGGGACAGCACCGGCGGCGCCTCGGAGTCGCGGGAGGCCAGCGTGCAGGAGTAGTCGGCGTCGTAGAGGGCGGTGCGGATGTTGTCGCTCATCCCGCCGTCGACGCTGACGTAGGTGCGGACGCCCTTGTCGAGCTCGACCTGCTTCACGGTGCCGACCGTGTAGACGGTGCACATCGCCGGGCCGACGATCGCGCGTCCCGGCTCGACGGAGAGCCGCGGCTCGGGGATGTCGAGGGCGTGGCACTCGTGCTCGACGATCTTGGTCATCTCGATCGCGAGCTGGGCGGGGTCGGCCGGGTCGTCCTCGGTCGTGTAGGCGATGCCGAAGCCGCCGCCGAGGTCGAGCTCGGGCATGGTGACGCCGACCTCGGAGCCGACCTGCGCGTGGAGCGCCAGCACCCGGCGTGCGGCGACCTCGAAGCCCGAGGTGTCGAAGATCTGGCTGCCGATGTGGGAGTGCAGGCCGAGCAGCTCGAGCCCAGGGTCGGCGACCACACGTCGTACGGCGTCGAGGGCGTCACCGGAGCTGATCGAGAAGCCGAACTTCTGGTCCTCGTGGGCGGTAGCGATGTATTCGTGGGTGTGTGCCTCGACGCCCGCGGTGACCCGCACCATGACCCGGGCGGTCTGCCCGAGGTCGGCGGTCACCCGGCCGAGCCGCGCGATCTCGTCGAAGGAGTCGACGATGATCCGCCCCACGCCCTCGGCCACGGCCCGCCGTAGCTCGGGCTCGGTCTTGGTGTTGCCGTGGTAGCCGATCCGGGCCGGGTCGAAGCCGGCGCGCAGGGCGACGGTGAGCTCGCCGTCGGAGCAGACGTCGAGGCAGAGCCCCTCCTCGGCCACCCATCGGGCGACCGTCGTGCAGAGGAACGCCTTGCCGGCGTAGAAGACGTCGTAGTCCGCGAAGGCCTCGCGGAAGGCGCGTGCGCGGGAGCGGAAGTCGGCCTCGTCGAGCACGTACGCCGGGGTGTTGAGGTCGGCGACGAGGTCCGGGAGTGAGACGCCGCCGACGACCAGCGACCCCGCGACCTTGTGCGCGGTGGTCGACCACAGGCCGGGCACCAGCGCGTTGGCGTCGTCGGGCGAGCGCAACCAGCTCGGGGGCCGCAGCGCGCCCTCGGCGTGCGCCCAGCCGGCCTCGTGGGTGGGCACCGCTACATCCGCTCGGGGGCCGAGACCCCGAGCAGCGCCAGACCGTTGGCGAACACGGTGCGGGTCGCCTCCAGCAGCAAGAGCCGCGCCCGGTGGAGGTCGGTCGGCTCCTCGTCGCCCATCGGAAGGACCCGGCAGCTGTCGTAGAAGCGGTGGTAGATCGCCGCGGTGTCCTCGAGGTAGCGGGCCACACGGTGGGGCTCGCGCAACGTCGTCGCCGCCGAGACCACCCGCGGGAACTCCGCGAGGGCGCGGAGCAGCTCGCCCTCCTTCTCGTGGGTGAGCAGGTCGGGGTGGGACTCGGGCTGCAGCCCGAGGTCGGCGGCGTTGCGCAGGATGGACCGGGTGCGGGCGTGGACGTACTGCACGTAGTGCACGGGGTTCTCGCTGTGGGCCTTGGTCCACAGGTCGAGGTCGATGTCGAGGTTGGTCTCGAGCGAGTTGCGGACCAGCGCGTAGCGCGCGGCGTCGACGCCGATCGCCTGGACGAGGTCGAGCAGCGTGATGATGTTGCCGCTGCGCTTGCCCATCCGCACGACCTCGCCGTGGCTGAGCAGGTTGACCATCTGGCCGATGATGATCTCGAGGTTGACCCCCGGCTCGTCGCCGAAGGCGGCGCAGAGCGCCATCATCCGGCCGACGTAGCCGTGGTGGTCGGCCCCGAGCAGGATCAGGCAGCGGTCGAAGCCGCGCTCGCGCTTGTCGAGGTAGTAGGCCGCGTCACCGGAGATGTAGGCGCCGTGACCGTCGCTCTTGACGATCACGCGGTCCTTGTCGTCGCCGTACTTCTCGGTGCGCAGCCAGGTGGCGCCGTCCTGCTCGTAGATGTTGCCGAGCTCGCGCAGCCGGGCGATGGCGCGGTCGGTGGCACCGGTCTCGTAGAGGTCGTTCTCGTGGAAGTAGACGTCGAACGGCACCCGGAAGTCGGCCAGGGTCTGCTTGATCTCGGCGAACATCAGGCCCACACCTGCGACCCGGAACACCTCGAGCGCCTCGTCGTCGGGCAGCCCCGGAGCCTCGGGGTGCTCCGCGACGACGGCGGCGGCGATCTCGGCGATGTACTGCCCGGGATAGCCGTCGTCGGGGGTCGGCTCGTGGCGCGCGGACGCGAGCAGGGACCGGCTGAACCGGTCGATCTGGGCGCCGTGGTCGTTGAAGTAGTACTCGCGGGCGACGTGGTAACCGCTGGCCTCGAACAGCCGGGCCAGGGTGTCGCCCACCGCGGCCCACCGGGCGCTGGCCAGGGTGACCGGGCCGGTCGGGTTCGCGGAGACGAACTCGATGTTGACCTTCTCCTTCGCGCCCATCTCCGACCCGCCGTACGACGCACCAGCGGCGACGACGTCGGCGGCCACCTGGCCCTGGGCCGCGGCCGCGACGGTGATGTTGAGGAAGCCCGGGCCGGCCACCTCGACGGCGTCGATGCCGTCAGCCTGCTCGAGCCGGGCCGCGACCGCCGTCGCCAGGTCACGCGGGGGCACACCAGCCTGCTTGGCGAGCTGGAGCGCGACGTTGGTGGCGTAGTAGCCGTGACCCT
>JAHEXO010000303.1 GCA_023252065.1 Nocardioides sp.
CCGGGCAGATAGCTGCTCCTGAGGAAGAAGGCGCGGGTGACGTCGGTGACCTCGAGGGTCGCGCCGTCGTCGGAGACGAGCGGCACACGGCGCACCGAGATGGAGGCGACGTCCGCAGGAGTGGTCCCGACCGGCAGCTCGACCGTGGTCGCCGCGGGACCGTCCCGGTTGATCGACCAGAACACGACGCCGTGGTTCGAGGTGTACGTCGTGGGGTCGCCGACGAGATGGACCTCGACCGTGAGGCCGATGCCGGAGGCCGAGGCCGCGGGCACGGTGTCGTGGTCGACCGCGATGTAGAGGTAGCTGCGCTGGTCGCCGACCGCCGCGGTCGACGGGTCGGAGGGCGACTCGATCTTGCCCTCACGCAGCATCTCCCGCGCCATCACCTGGTAGGTCCAGGGGTGGGTGTCCATCTCGTGCTCGCGCGGCTGGCCTGCCGGCAGCACGCCGCGGGTGGAGAGGGCGAACCGCATGGGGTCGTCGACCTTGTCGCAGACGTTGTTGTTCGACGTACAGGTCTGGATCAACGGATGGGTGCCGTCGTACCGGCCCTTGAACGGCAGCGTCTGGTGGCCGGGGGCCTGGATCACGCCCGTGCCGGGCACGCGGCGGCCGGCGGCGTCGACCTCGACGCGGTAGACCCACTCGATGTCGGTGCTCCGGCCCCACTGGGCCATCAGCCCCGGGGTGTTGGTGCCGCCGTCCTCGTTGCTCCAGATGACGGAGTACTCGATCACCGAGTGCCCCGGCGTGGCCGCGGGCAGCACCTGGTGCCAGGCCACGAGCGGGGTGTCGGTGTGGTTGTTGGCCAACCTGCCGCCGGCCGCCGGCAGGTTGCGGCCGTAGAGCACCGGCGCGTAGCGCGCCGCGAGGTAGCCGCGGTTGGACGCCGCCACGGTGCGGAGCCGGAGGTCCTTCAGGCTCGCCACGCCGGCCCGGCTCAGCGACCGGTCGGCGGCGTAGTGGAGCCGCAGGGTGTGCCGGCCCTTGCCGAGGCGCCCGATGGCGAACTCGCGTCGTACCGGCCCGGACGAGGTGATCACGATGTCGGTCGCGTAGTGACCGTCGACGAAGACCGACACCACCGCCGACTCGTTCTTGGGCTCGGCCCAGGACACACCGCGGGCCGACACGGTCGCGACGACGAAGGCCTCGCCGACCCGGGACCGGTGGAAGGTGATGGTCGCGTTCGGGCCACCGCGATGCACCCGGACCGACCAGGTGTGGACGCGGTCAACCTGGGCGACCGAGGTGCGGGGAGCGGCCGAGATGCGGGGAGGGGCCGAAGTGGCGGCGGTGGTGTCGAGCAGCGTGGCTGTCGCGGCGAGCAGGGCGACCGCGACGGCGAGCCCTGCGCGACGGCCCGTGGACACTGGAATGGAGCGCATCTCGGCCTTCCCTGGAGTGGACGATCGGGGACAGGAGCATCATGGCGCGGCCGCAGTCCGGTTGCGAGCCGGGCCGGACGTTAACGACCGCTAACCTGACCGGGTGAACCGGCGCGACCAGATCGTCGACACCGCGGCCGAGCTGTTCGCGGCCAAGGGGTTCCACGGCGTCTCCGTCGGGGAGATCGGCCGCGCGTGCGGGATCTCCGGGCCCGCGCTCTACAAGCACTTCGACTCCAAGGACGCCGTGCTCGCGGCGATGCTGGTGGGCATCAGTGAGCAGCTCCTGGAGGAGGGCCGGTCGCGGGTGGCACACGCCCGCGACGCCCGACAGGCCGTCGAGGCCCTGGTGGAGTGGCACATCGACTTCGCGCTCCACCACCGCGCGCTGATCATCGTCCAGGACCGCGACTGGCAGTCGCTCCCACCGGAGGCACGCGAGCGTGTGCGCGCGCTCCAGCGCGAGTACGTCGACGTGTGGGCCGGTCAGCTGCGGCGGCTCCACCGGGGCCTGCACACCGACCGGGCCCGGGCGATGGCGCACGCGGCGTTCGGCCTGATCAACTCCACCCCGCACAGCGGCGTGATCCCCGACGACGCGATGCGCGGGGTGCTGCACCGGATGGCGATCGGTGCCCTGACCTGAGCACCCCCGGGCGCGTCGCAGGATCCGGCGCAGGCGGGTCTCGGGATACTCGAGCATGTTGTCGCACCTCCGCGCCCGCGTCCTCCCCGAGCACACACGCCGAACCTTGGAGGAGCTGACCGAGGACCTCGACCTGCACTCCGGCGACTCGGCGGCCAAGCTCTCGGCGTTCTGGACGATGCTCACGCTGTCGGCGATCATCGCCTGTGCCGGCGTGCTGGTCGACTCCACGGCCACGGTGATCGGCGCCATGATCATCGCGCCGCTGTCCACCCCGATCATGGGCATGGCGCTGTCCGTGGTGAAGCGGCAGCCCAACGGCTCCTGGCTGCTCGTGCTCCAAGGTGTCGTCCTGGTGGTCGTGATCGGCATCATCGGCTCGCTGGCGGTGCCCAGCGGGACGGACCTGCTCGCGAACGGCCAGATCGCCGGTCGCACCTCGCCCAACCTGCTCGACCTGATCGCCGCCATCGCCACCGGTTTCGCCGGTGCGATCGCACTGTCGCGCAGCGACGTCGGCGCCGTCCTGCCTGGCGTGGCGATCGCGATCTCGCTGGTCCCACCGCTGGCGGTGGTCGGCGTCTGCCTGGGTCAGGCCGCGTGGTCGCTGGCCCTCGGCGCCTCCTTGCTGTTCTTGTCCAACCTGCTCGCGCTCGTGATCGCCGGCGTCCTGACCTACACCGTCCTGGGCTACACGATGGAGGCGTTGAACGCGCGGCCGTTCGCCCGCCGCCGGCCGTACGCCGTCCTGACGTTGATGCTCGTGCTCGTCGCCATCCCCCTGGCCGGCCAGAGCCTGGGGACCTATCTGGTGAGTCGGTGGACCAGCGAGGTGCGCACCACCACCACCTCGTGGCTGGGCGGCGGCGGAGCCGAGGTCAGTGACGTGGAGATCGACGGACGGACCGTGCACATCAAGGTGCGGCACACCCAGCCGCTGCCCGACACCCAGACCCTGATGACCGACCTGTCGGCGGTCCTTCCCCACGGGCTGACCGTCGTGCTTGACAGCACCGTCGGCGCGGAGCAGAACCTCGGCCAGGTCGGCTGACCGCGTCCGTCTGCCTCAGAACAGGTGTCCGAGGTCGGCCGACGGCTCGTCGGCCAGCGCGAGGATGCGAGCCGCTCGCGCGGCGGCGTCGACCGCGGCGGCCAGGTCGCCCTCGATCACCTCGGAGACCGGCTGGGGTGCGGACTCGGCGGCCACCGCCGCCTGCAGCTCGTCGGCGGGGAGGCCGCGGAGGCGGAGCAGCACCCCGGGGTCGCCGTCGACGAGCCAGGCCACCTGGAGCATCACCGCGAGGGCATGGACGCAGGGATCGACCCACGACCCGCAGGGGCACGACGAGCCCAGCTCACCGCCGTAGGGCAACAGCTCGACGCCGGCCTCCTCGGCGTGCTCGACCAGGCGGTGGGGCAGCTCACCGGCCAGGATCGCGGCCAGGTGACCGGCCTCGCCGGCCACCACCTCGACCATCGCCCGCCGGCTGATCGGGTCGAGCGGCGGCACGGTCGCGGTCACCGACCACACGTCGGCGCGGTCGTAGCAGGAGGCGACCACGGTGCCCGCGTCGACGGTGATGCCACCGATCGTGCCGCTGCGCGAGAGCACCCGGGCAGCGTGGAGGTCATGATCGGAGTAGGACGCCTCCTCGACCGCGCGGACCCACGCGCGCCCCCACCAGGTCGCCGCCCGCGACGTGCTGCGCCGGGGCGGGATCCGGGCGAAGGTGACGGGGGTGCTGATGCGCTCGCTCATCGGTGTCTCCGCAGGGAGACCAGGTCGAGCAGCTCGTCGTTGGACAGCTCGGTGAGCGCCGTCTCGCCGCGCGCCAGCACCGAGTCGGCCAGCGAGCGCTTGCGACGGAGGAGCTCGGCGACCTTCTCCTCGACGGTGCCCTCGGTGACCATGCGGTGGACCTGCACCGCGCGGGTCTGGCCGATCCGGTGGGCGCGGTCGGTGGCCTGGTTCTCGACGGCGGGGTTCCACCAGCGGTCGACGTGGACCACGTGGTCGGCGCGGGTGAGGTTGAGGCCGGTGCCGCCCGCCTTCAGCGACAGCAAGAAGACCGGCGGGCCGCCGCCCTCGGGACCGGCCTGGAACGCCGCCACCATCGCCTCGCGCTGCCGGACGGGCGTAGC
>JAHEXO010000304.1 GCA_023252065.1 Nocardioides sp.
GAGCGGCTACGCCGGCTGCTCGCCCCCCGCGACCCGCTCGACGACAAGAACGCGATCCTCGAGATCAAGTCGGGGGAGGGCGGCGAGGAGTCGGCGCTGTTCGCCGGCGACCTGCTGCGCATGTACACCCGCTACGCCGAGGCGACCGGCTTCACCACCGAGGTGCTCGACGCGACCGAGTCCGACCTCGGGGGCTACAAGTCGGTCACGGTGGCGGTCAACGCGCGCGGTTCCGTGGAGCCCGGCCATGCGCCGTACGGGCTGCTGAAGTTCGAGGGCGGTGTCCACCGCGTCCAGCGGGTGCCCGTCACCGAGTCGCAGGGACGCGTGCACACCAGCGCGGCAGGGGTCCTGGTGATGCCCGAGGCCGAGGCGATCGACGTCCAGGTCGACGAGAACGACCTGCGCATCGACGTCTTCCGCTCCAGCGGGCCCGGTGGCCAGAGCGTCAACACCACCGACTCGGCGGTCCGGATCACGCACCTGCCGACCGGCATCGTGGTCAGCTGCCAGAACGAGAAGAGCCAGCTGCAGAACAAGGAGCAGGCGCTGCGCATCCTGCGCGCGCGGCTCCTGGCCGCCGCCCAGGAGGAGGCCGACGCCGCGGCCGGCGCGGCCCGCCGCAGCCAGGTCCGCACCGTCGACCGGTCCGAGCGGATCCGCACCTACAACTACCCGGAGAACCGCATCTCCGACCACCGCACCGGCTACAAGGCCTACCACCTCGACCAGGTGTTGAACGGCGATCTGCAGCCGGTCATCGACTCCTGCCTCGAGGCCGACCTCGAGGCCCGGCTCGACGCCGTCGGGGCCGAGGAGCACTGAGTGCCGGCGCGACGTCTGCTCGCCGGTCAGGCAGTGGCCCGGCTGCGAGCGGCCGGGGTCGAGTCTCCGGAGCACGACGCCGAGGTGCTGCTGGCCCACGTGCTGGGCGTTGCGCGGTCCCGGCTCGCGCTGGTCGACGACGTGCCGGACCCCCTCGCCGAGCAGTACGACGCGCTGGTCGCGCGCCGCGCGGCCCGTGAGCCGCTCCAGCACCTGACCGGGGTCGCCCACTTCCGCTACGTCGACCTGGAGGTCGGCCCCGGGGTGTTCGTGCCCCGACCCGAGACCGAGCTGCTCGCCGGCTGGGCCGTCGACGCCGCGACCGACTTGGTCTCCTCGGGTGTCACCGACGCGCCCGTCGTGGTCGACCTCGGCACCGGCTCGGGGGCGATCGCACGGTCCGTGGCCCACGAGGTGCCGCAGGCCCGGGTGCACGCGGTCGAGCTCGACGAGAGTGCGCATGCCTGGGCCGCCCGCAACCTGGCCGCCACCGGCGTCGACCTCCGCCAGGGCGACCTGGCCGAGGCGTTCGACGACCTGATCGGCACCGTCGACGTCGTGGTCAGCAACCCTCCCTACATCCCCCACGAGGCCTGGGAGTCGGTGGCCGCCGAGGCGCGCGACCACGACCCGGCGCTGGCGCTGTGGTCGACCGGCGACGGGCTCGACACGATCCGCGTGGTCGAGCGGCGGGCGGCGCTGCTGCTCCGGCCCGGGGGAGTGCTCGGAGTGGAGCATGCCGAGGCCCAAGGGGAGTCCGCGCCCGCCGTGCTCAGCGGCACGGGCCGCTGGGAGCACGTACGCGACCACGCCGACCTGGCCGGTCGCGCGCGCTTCGTGACCGCACGACTGGCACGATGAGCCCACCCGGAACGGCGCGGACGGGCAGAGGAGGGCAGATGCCGACGACCTATCCCACGGGCACCGACGACGAGCGGGAGGCCGCGATCGAGGCCGCCGCCGAAGCGGTGCAGCGCGGGGGTCTCGTGGTGCTGCCCACCGACACCGTCTACGGACTCGGGGCCGACGCCTTCGACCACGCCGCGGTGCAGGCGCTGCTCGATGCCAAGGGCCGCGGCCGCGAGATGCCGCCGCCGGTGCTGATCAGCGCCGCGACCACGCTCGACGCGCTCGCGACCAAGCTCCCGTCGTACGTCGCCGCGCTCACCGAGGCGTTCTGGCCCGGGCCGCTCACCTTGGTGTGCTAGCAGCAGCCCTCGCTGACCTGGGACCTCGGTGAGGCCCGCGGCACGGTCGCGGTCCGGATGCCCGACCACGAGGTCGCCCTCGCACTGCTGGAGCGCACCGGACCGATGGCGGTGAGCTCGGCCAACCTCAGCGGCCTGCGGGCCGCGACCGAGGCAGCCGCCGCCGAGGGCATGCTCGGCGACAGCGTGGAGGTCCTGCTCGACGCAGGTCCCTCGCCGGCCGGCGAGGCCTCGACGATCCTCGACGTGCGCGGCGAGATCCCCGACGTGCTCCGCCTCGGCGCGCTCTCCGTGGCCGCGCTCAACGCCGTGCTGGCGCCGCTGGGTGCCGCGATCCCCGGCGAACCGGACGAGGAGAGCGAGGCGGGTGAGCCCCGCGAGCTGGACTCCATGCTGGTGCCGGAGCTGCGGGCGATGGCCCGGGAGCGCGGGATCAAGGGTGCCGGCTCGATGCGGAAGGCCCAGCTGGTCGAGGCCCTCCGGGCCGAGGATCGCGGGTGACCCTGCCTCGTGCGTGAGTACCTGCTCGTCTTCCTCGTCGCCGCCGCGGCGACCTACCTGCTGACGGTCATCGCCCGCGAGATCGCGGTGCGCACGGGTGCGGTGGCGCGGGTCCGTGACCGCGACGTGCACGCCGAGCCGATCCCCTACCTGGGCGGCCTGGCCATGCTCGGCGGCCTGATCGCGGCGTTCGTGGTCGCCCAGCAGCTGCCGTTCCTCTCCACGCGCGGCGGCCCCTTCGTCTTCCACGACGCCCGGATCGTGCTGATCGCGGGCGCGATGATCTGCGCGGTGGGCACCCTCGACGACCTCTTCGAGCTCGACGCCCTGACCAAGCTGGGCGGGCAGGTCCTGGCTGCGGGGTTCTTGATCTTCAACGGCATCCAGTACACGTTCTTCCCGCAGAGCCACGGCGGCCAGTTCGTGCTCGACCCGGCGCAGGGCGCCCTGCTGACGGCGTTCATCGTGGTCGCGACCATGAATGCCGTGAACATGGTCGACGGCCTCGACGGCCTGGCCACCGGCGTGGTCGGCATCGGGGCGCTGGCGTTCTTCGCGTTCTGCTACCAGCTGCTAAGCCTCAACAACGCCTCGCTGGCCTCCACCGGAGCCCTGCTCAGCGCGATGCTGGCCGGTGCCTGTGCCGGCTTCCTGCCCCACAACATCAACCCCGCGCGGCTCTTCATGGGCGACAGCGGCTCGATGCTGATCGGGCTGGTCCTCTCGGCCAGCGCGATCACGCTCACCGGGCAGTACTCCGGCTCCGACCTCTCCAAGGGCGCCATGGGCTCACCGGCCAGCCTGGCGCCGACCTTCCTGCCCCTGGCCCTGCCGGTCCTGCTCCTCGTGGTCCCGATCGCCGACCTGGTGCTCGCCGTCATCCGGCGCACCCGCGCCGGGCGCTCGCCGTTCGCCCCCGACAAGCAACACCTGCACCACCGGTTGCTCGAGATCGGGCACTCACAGCGCCGTGCGGTTCTCATCATGTGGATGTGGGCGGCGCTCGTCGCGGGCAGCACCGTGGTGATCAGCCTCTACACCGGTCCCCTGATGTGGTCGCTGATCGGGCTGGCCACCGTCGTCACGGTGGTGCTCACCTTCCTGCTGCCCGTCCTCCACCGGCCCCACCTCCCCGGGCACGACCTGCCGGGAGCTGAGGGCGCCTGACCTGCGCCTTCTCGGCGCAGAAGGAAGCGGAGAACTCCCCGGTTGGCGACTCAGGAAACGCTTGTGCTACTTTTCACAAGCGTCGCCGGACCGCTCGTCCGGCCCCGTCCCCGACACCCAGATCAGGCCGCCACCACATGACGACCGAGTGCCTCGTGACCCGCTCCGAGGCCGTGGTGTGCCCCTCTCCGGCGCCGTTCGGGGACCGCTCGCGCTGTGATAGTTTCCGAGCGTCGCCGGCGCCTCAGCGCGCGTGCCCTGGCGCCCTTGATCCGCACGACCGACCAGCCTGTGAGAGCGACCTGAGTGGATGCCCGATGGACACTCCGACCCGACGTTGCGCTGGCGCGACCTCGCGGGGCTCGGCGGGATGCTCGCGGGGGCGGTCGTCCTGGGGCTGGTCCTCGGCATGCTCGCCGACCGGGCGGCCGGCACCTCGCCGGTCTGGACCCTCGTGGGCATCG
>JAHEXO010000012.1 GCA_023252065.1 Nocardioides sp.
TCTCGTTCTTCGTCAACGCCGGCGTGCGGTTCGTGGAGGAGATGTGCAAGCTGCGCGCCTTCGTCGAGCTGTGGGACCAGATCACCCGTGAGCGCTACTCCGTCACCGACCCGGCCATGCGCCGGTTCCGCTACGGCGTGCAGGTCAACAGCCTGGGGCTCACCGAGGCCCAGCCCGAGAACAACGTGCAGCGGATCGTGCTCGAGATGCTCGGCGTGACGCTGTCCAAGGACGCCCGGGCCCGCGCCGTACAGCTGCCCGCGTGGAACGAGGCGCTCGGCCTGCCGCGTCCGTGGGACCAGCAGTGGTCGCTGCGGCTCCAGCAGGTGCTGGCCTACGAGTCCGACCTCCTGGAGTACGACGACCTGTTCGCCGGCTCCCACGTCGTCGAGGCCAAGGTGGCCGAGCTGGTCGCCGGCGCGAAGGCCGAGATCGACCGGGTCCAGGCGATGGGCGGTGCGATCGCCACGGTCGAGTCCGGCTACATGAAGCAGGAGCTTGTCTCCTCCCACGCCGGTCGCCGCGCCCGGATCGAGTCCGGCGACGAGGTCGTGGTCGGGGTCAACCGGTTCGTGACCACCGAGCCCTCACCGCTGACCGCCGACCTCGACGCGGCGATCCAGGCCGCCGACCCGGCCGCCGAGCAGGCCGCGCTCGACAGTGTGCGCACCTGGAAGGAAGGCCGCGACGACGCCGCGGTCGCGGAGGCCCTGGCCCGGCTCGGCGTCGACGCGAAGACCGACGCCAACCTGATGACCGCCACCCTGGCCGCGGCCCGGGCCGGGGCTACGACCGGGGAGTGGGCCACCACGCTGCGCGGGGTGTTCGGGGAGTTCCGCGCCCCCACGGGCGTGAGCGGCGCGGTCGGCGTCGCCGAGGCGGGCGCCGACCTGGCCGCCGTACGCCGCCGGGTGCAGGAGACCGGCGAGGAGCTGAGCGGCCACCAGGGAGGGCGCCTGCGGCTGCTGGTCGGAAAGCCGGGGCTGGACGGGCACTCGAACGGCGCCGAGCAGGTCGCCGTGCGGGCCCGCGACGCCGGCTTCGAGGTGATCTACCAGGGCATCCGGCTGACGCCCGGACAGATCGTGGCCGCGGCGGTGGCCGAGGACGTGCACTGCGTCGGCCTCTCGATCCTCAGCGGCTCCCACATGGAGCTGGTCCCGGCCGTGCTGGTGGGTCTGGAGGAGGCGGGCATCGGCGACGTACCGGTCGTCGTCGGCGGCATCATCCCCGACTCCGACGCTCGCCGGCTGATCGACGCCGGGGTCGCGGCGGTCTACACCCCCAAGGACTTCGGGCTGACCGAGATCATGGACGGCATCGTCGACGCGATCCGCGAGGCCAACGACCTCGACTGACTCAGCGCTCGCCCAGCACCTCGTCGGCCCAGCAGTCGCCGAGCACCTGGCGGGCGACGATGGAACCGACCTCGCGCAGCGCGTCGAGCTGCGCAGGAGTCAGCTGGTCGACCAGCAGCCGTCGTACGGCGGCGACGTGGCCCGGCGCGGCCTCGACCACCTTGTCCCAGCCGGCCTCGGTGAGCGTGGCGACCGTGCTGCGGCGGTCGTGCTCGTGAGGGTGGCGGGTCACCCAGCCTCGGGCCTCCAGCTTGCTCACGACGTTGGAGAGGCGGGAGGGGCTGGCATTCGACTGCAGCGCCAAGTCGCTCATCCTGCGCTGCCTGTCCTCGGCCATCGAGAGCGAGCTGAGCACGAAGTAGTCGAACAGGTGGAGCCCGCTGTCGCGCAGGAGCTGGGCGTCGAGCGGGCCGGGGAGCAGCCACATCACCGCCGTCACACCGATCCAGGCCTGCTGCTCGTCGCGGGACAGCCAGCGGGGCTCCGCCTGCTCCGTCATCTGGTCGCTCCTGCTCGTCGGTGGCGCGATCGTAGCGACCCGGCGATGTTTCAAGGGTGAACTAATTGTGGTAGATTACTTCAAGTTTGAAATAACTACCGACCACCGAGGAGTCACCATGACCTTGTTCCGACTCGACGCCAGCATCCGGACGGAGGGCTCCCACAGTCGTGCTCTCGGCGACCTGGTGGAGCGGGAGTGGGCGCTGGCCCACCCCGGCGATCAGGTCCTGCGTCGTCATCTCGGCACCGACCCGGTCCCGGTCACGGCGTGGGCCGACGCCGTCTCGGGCGCCTATGTCCCCGCCGACCAGCGCACGCCCGCCCAGGCCGGTGCCGCGGCGCTCGCGGCCGGGTTCGTGGACGAGCTGGTCGCCGCGGACGCGCTGCTGTTCGCCGTCCCGCTCTACAACTTCGGGGTCTCGCAGCACTTCAAGACCTATGTCGACCTCGTGGTGACCGACCCGCGGATGTCCGCCGGCAAGGCCTCGGCGATCGCCGGCAAGCCCGCCGTGCTGGCCACGGTTCGTGGGGGTGCCTACGGCGCCGGCACGCCTCGTGAGGGTTGGGACCACGCCACGCCCTGGATGCGTCGGATCCTGGAGGACGTCTGGGGCCTGGAGCTGCGCGCGGTCGAGGAGGAGTTCGCCTTGGTGGGGGTCAACCCGGCGCTGGACCAGTTCGCCGAGCTCGCGGAGGTCGCCCGGGCCGACGCCGCGGCGCTGGCCGCCGAGCACGGCCGTTCCCTGGCGGCCGCACTGCGACGCGCCGCCTGATCCTCGAGCGGGTTGGTGCCAGGTCATGTGCCTGAGCCCGCGCCATGGCCTGGTCTCAGGCACACGACCTCGCAGAGCCGACGGAAGACCCTTGCCAGCGGCGCTCACGGCATAGCAGCGTTGACGCCCAGGAGGTGTCATGACCAAGACGCTGCCCGAGGGGGCCGATGACTTCGGTGGGCTGGTCCCGCCTGACGACCATGACCCCGCGGACTACACGAAGGCGGGCCGCCTGAGGGCGATGGTCTACGAGGCGGAGATCGCTCGGCTGCAGGAGCAGCGGGTGATGCTGCAGTACTGGATCGCCTCGCAGGGCCTCAAGGTCGCGGTGATCTTCGAGGGCCGCGGCTCAGCAGGCAAGGGTGGCGTCATCGCCCGGATCACCGAACGCACCAGCCCGCGCACCGTCCGCGTCGTGGCGCTGCCGACCCCGACCGAGCGCGAGCGCACGCAGTGGTACTTCCAGCGCTACGCCGAGCACCTCCCGGCCGCAGGGGAGATGGTCCTGTTCGACCGGAGCTGGTACAACCGCTCGAACGTCGAGTGGGTGATGGGCTTCTGCACCGAGGAGGAGCACCAGGAGTTCCTCCGCTCCTGCCCGGAGTTCGAGCGGATGCTGGTGCGGTCGGGGATCGTGGTGCTCAAGTACTGGTTCTCGGTGTCCTTCGGCGAGCAGCGCCGGCGCTTCGAGGCCCGCAACGAGGAGCCGATCAAGCGCTGGAAGCTCTCCGCCATGGACCTCGCCGAGCACGAGCTCTACGTCCGTTACTCCATGGCCAAGGACACGACGTTCCAGTACACCGACATCAAGCAGGCCCCCTGGTACGTCGTTCCGTCGGACGACAAGCGGGCCGCCCGGCTCAACTGCATCGACCACCTGCTCAGCCAGTTCGACTATGAGGACATGGCCCCCGACGTGGTGGAGCTGCCCGAGATGAGGCAGATCCCCTACATGCGCCCGCCGTTCCACGAGCAGACGTTCGTGCCGCGCCGCTGGTAGTCCGCTGGCTCAGACCCGGAAGTCCTCGTCCTCGGTGATCGTCACGCCCAGCTGGTCGAGGGCCCGCTGGAGCACGCCCTGCACCGCCAGGGTGTCGCCCAGCGGCATCACGTCGGACTCGGTCTGACCGGCCTCGAGGCAGCGGGCGACCTCGTCCGCCTCGTGGAAGTAGCCCCGCCCAGGACCGGTGAACGTCTCGGTCTCGGGAGACCCGCCGTTGCGCCGGACGACGATCTGGTCGGGATGGTGGAAGCGCGGCGCGAGCTCGATCGAGCCGCCTGTGCCCACCACCACCGCCCGGCCCGGTGACTCGCCGGCCAGGGTGGCCTGGAGCGAAGCCGCACGTCCGTCGTCGTAGGCGAGGTGGAGGGCGACGCTGCGGTCAGCGCCGTTGGGGTACGTCGTGCCGGTCGCGGTGACCCGGTCGGCATCGCCCAGGAAGTGCTGGGCGACCGAGACGACGTAGACCCCCAGGTCGAGGATCGCCCCGCCGCCGAGGAGAGGGTCGAAGAGTCGGCTGCCCGGGTCGTAGGCCCGGAACGCGCCGAGGTCGGCCTGGACCAGTAGCGGGTCGCCGATCTCGCCGGACGCGACGAGCTCGCGCACCCGCACCAGCGCGGGGAGGAACCGGGTCCACATCGCCTCCATGCAGAAGACGCCACGGTCCCGAGCGGCGGCGGCGACCTGCTCGGCGCCGGCGAGGGTGGCGGTGAACGCCTTCTCCACGAGCACCGGCTTGCCCGCCTCGATCGCGGCCAGCGCCAGCGCGAGGTGCTGGGGGTGGGGTGTCGCGACGTACACGACGTCGACGTCCGGGTCGTCCAAGAGCTCGCGATGGGTGAGCCCGCGGGCGTGCTCGAAGTCTGCCGCGAACGCCTCCGCCGAGTCGCGGGACCGCGACGAGACGGCAGCGACGACGGCGTCCCGGGCGTGCGGGAGGTCGGCGGCGAAGACCCGTGCCATGGCGCCGGTCCCGGCGATGCCCCAGCGAAGCGTCATCGCGCCAGCCTAGGTGGCGCGTTCACCAGCCCCAGGTGCCAGGACCACCCTTGAAGGGTCCGACCACGCGGCTGGTGATCCAGCCGCCGTAGAACCCGCCCTCCTGCGGGACGACGACCTCGTCGTCGACGCGGCACTCGTCGACGAGCCCCGGCATCACCGCGACATGACCGACCAGCGGCTCGAAGCCGGGAGACGGCGAGGGGTAGGTCCAGCCGGCGCGGACCGCCGTCCGGGTCGGGGTCACGAGGTCGTAGTAGGCGGCCTCGCCCTTCCACTCGCAGTACGACGACCCGGCCGCGGGCCGCAGGACACCGGGAGCGAACGCCGACGCGGGCAGGTAGTAGGTCGGCGGGTGGCTGGTCTCCAGCACGCGGTAGGCGTCACTGGTGCGGGCCACCACCTCCCCGCCCAGGCGGATCTCGAGCGAGGCGGAGGTGCGCTCGAGGCGAGGTGGGCGCGGGTAGTCCCGGACCGACTCCTGACCGGGCCCCGGCTCGAGGCGTCGGCCGCTAGACACGTGCGCCGTCCGCGGGGGTGACGGGGGGTGCCTGGTGCCGGGTGCGTCCGCTCCCGGCGACCCCGAGCGCCACGAGGGCGCAGGCAGCAGAGACGACCGTGAACGTCCACAGCAACGCCGGTGCGGCGTTGGGCTGCATCCGGTCAGCGTTGCGGGAGGTCTCGATCAGCGCTGCGACGAAGAAGATCAGACAGGCCAGGCCCAGCATGCAGGCAACGCCCTGGAACGCGAGGGTCAGCGGAGGGGTGGGTGCTCGGGGCGGCACCGGAGGCCGCTCGAACGCCGCCCGCGACGGCGGGTGGTAGCCGACCACCGCCGCCGGCTTCAGCGGTCCGTAGATGTGGGGGAAGCTCTCACCGTCGACGTCGTCCTCGCGCCAGGGCACGTCGAGCAGGTCGGTCTCGATCTCCAGGACCAGGATCGGCTCGCCCACGTCGCCGTAGAAGCGCTCGAGCACCCCGGGGACCTGGGAGCGGTGCGCGGCGTGGAGGAAGCCCACCTCGGCGAGCGAGGCGCCGTAGGTGGAGGTCGTGTAGCTGCCGGAGACCTTGGCCTCCTGCCAGTCGGCGAGCGTGGCGACGTGGTAGATCCGCATGCCGCGCATCCTGCCGCACGAGGTCGGTAGGTTGGGGACGTTAGCGACCTGCACTGCCCGGCCCGGTTCATCGTCGCGCGACACGGTGAGGCGGAGTACGAGTCGCCCGAGATGAACGCCACCGGCGGCAGCCTGACCACCCTCGGCCGGTCGCAGGCGCGCGACCTGGGGGAGCAGATGCGGTCGGAACGGATCGCGGCCGTGGCGTGCAGCGAGCTCTCGCGCGCCGTGCAGACCGCCGAGATCGCAGCGGGCGTCCTGGGACTGCCGGTGCGGGTGCGGGAGCGGCTGCAGGAGTTCCCGGCAGGGGACTTCCTCGGCCACCCCTACGACCACGCCTTCTTCAACCCGCTCGTGACGGGCTGGCTGGCCGGCGACCTGGACGTCGGGGTGCCGGGAGGTGAGACCGGCCGGCAGACCGCCGGCCGCGTGCTCGGGGTGCTCGACGACCTGGCCGACCAGCACCGAGGCGAGACCGTGCTCGTGGTCACCCACGGCGGGGTGATCACCGCCCTGTGGGGTCTGGTCGCGCCCGGCTCACCCTCGGCGCCGGTGGCCGACGGGGTGGCCAACACCTCGACGTACGTCTTCGAGCGGGACGCCGACGGCTGGCGCGCCGGATCCCCGTCGATCGGCTAGCCCGCCAGCCCGCGCTGGATGACGTCGAGGACGACCTCGAGCGCGGCGTCACGCAGGTCCGGCGGCAGGTCCCGGAGCGGCCCGTGGAGCACGAGGTCGGAGAAGCCGTGCACCGCTGACCAGCAGGCCACGTCGGCGCCGACGCGGCGCTCGGGGGTCAGCGCGCCGCCGTCGACCAGCTCGTCGAGGACCTGGTTGAGCACGAGGTAAGGACCTGTCACGGCCTTGGACGAGCTTCCTGCCTCCGTGCTCTCAGGGGCCGTGAACGCCGTCATGAACAGGCCCGGCTCGCGGATCGCGAAGTCGACGTAGGCGCGGCCGGTCTCCCGGAGCCGTTCGAAGGAGCGTGCGCGCGTGTCGTCGCCGGTGACGCCGGCGATCCGGTCGAGCATGGCCTGCTCGAGGTCGGCGAAAGCACAGTCGGAGACCTCGGCGAGGAGCGCGGCCCGGTCGCTGAAGTGGCGGTACGCCGCGTTGTGCGAGACCCCGGCCCGCCGCGCGACCTCGCGCAGCACCACGCCGTCGGGCCCGGTGGAGCGGGCGAGCTCGACCGCGGTGTCCACGAGCACCGGGCGCAGGTTGCCGTGGTGGTAGGGCGTCGGACTGCTCACGGGGGAAGCGTAGTGGATTCCGATTGAATGTTGACACTGGTCACATCATCGGTCTACCGTCATGTTGTCACTGTCCACATGGACGCCCGCTTCGGAGGACTCGATGAACGCCATCTCGACCACCCGCCGCCCCCACAAGGCGGCAGTCCTGGCCACGGTCTGTGCCGCCGTGCTCGCCATCAACCTCGACACCACGATCGTCAACGTCGCGCTCCCGTCGCTCTCGCGTGAGCTCTCGGCCGGCACCCGCCAGCTGCAGTGGGTCGTCGACGCCTACAACCTCGCCTTCGCCGGGCTGGTCCTGGCCGCCGGGAGCCTGTCCGACCGGTTCGGCCGGCGCCCTGCGCTGATCATCGGCCTGGTCGGCTTCGCCGCCGCGAGTGCGGCCGGCGCGCTGGTCACCTCGGCCGGCGCCCTCGTCGCGACCCGGTTCGCGATGGGCGCGTTCGCGGCCCTGATCTTCCCCACCACCCTGTCGATCATCAGCAACACCTTCCGCGAGCGCCGGGAGCGCGCGGCCGCCCTCGGCATCTGGGGCGCGGTCGTCGGGCTGGGCGTCGCGGCCGGCCCGATCACCGGTGGCGTGCTGCTCGAGCACTTCTACTGGGGGAGCGTGTTCTGGGCGCTGGTGCCGCTGGCGCTGGTGACCGCCGTGGCGGCGTACTTCCTCGTCCCGGAGTCGCGCGACCCCGCCGTCCCGCCCCTGGACCTGCCCGGGCTGGGCCTCTCGATCGCGATGCTGGTCTCCCTGACCTACACGATCATCGAGGCGCCGTCCTCCGGCTGGTCGTCGGCCCGGACGCTGGGCGGCTTCGCGACCGCGGCCGTGCTCCTGGTCGCCTTCGTGGTTCGCGAGCGTCGTGCGGCGCACCCGATGCTCGACGTGACCCTCTTCCGCGACCGGAGGTTCAGCGCGGCCAGCGGCGCGGTGACGATCACCTTCTTCGCGCTGTTCGGCTTCATCTTCCTGGTGACGCAGTACTTCCAGTTCGTCCGCGGGTACGGCGCGCTCTCGACCGGCGCGCGGATCCTCCCGGTCGCGCTGTCGATCGCGGTCGCCTCCGTGGTCGGTGCGGCGCTGGCGCCCAGGATCGGGACCAAGATCGTGGTCACCACCGGGCTCGTGCTCTTCGGGTCGGCGTTCCTCTGGATCTCCACGTCGACGGTGTCCACGCCGTACGCGACCGTGATCGTGCCGCAGATGGTCCTGATGGGGCTCGGCATGGGCCTGATCTCCACACCGGCGACCGAGTCGATCCTGCTGGTGCTCCCGCCCGCGCGGGCCGGGGTCGGCTCGGCGGTCAACGACGCAACCCGCGAGCTCGGCGGCACGCTGGGCGTGGCCGTCGTGGGGTCGGTGTTCTCGTCGGTCTTCGGCTCGCACCTGGCGTCCGGAGCGTTCACCGCGCTCCCCACCTCGCTGCTGGCCCGTGCCCAGGACTCCGTGGGAGTCGCCCAGGCGGTCACCGTGCAGGACCCGCGCCTCCTGCCGGCGTTCCACGACTCGTTCATGGCCGCCATGTCGACCTCGTGCATCGTGGTCGGGCTGCTGTGCCTGGCCGGGGCCGTCGCCGCCGCCTTCCTGCTGCCGGGCCGGCTGCCGGTCCACGTCGAGGTCGCCGATCCCGAGAGCGCCCCGGTCGCCGCCTGAGGCCGCAGGGTGTAGCTCCGCCGTTGAGGAGGAGCGGGGGCCGTCTCGAAACCAGGCGGACGCTCGGGCTTTCAGGCAGGTGCGAGAAGGGCTGCGAGGAAGGGCTCAATTGACCCCTTCCTCCTAGTGGTGGTGGGTTGGGGTGGGCGGAGGGGTGGCGGGTTTCGAGACGGGCGTCAGGGCGCCCTCCTCAACCGGCGACTGCGGACGGGCGTCGCTTCGCCACAGGCGGCCGGTGGCCGCGGGACTCACGAGCCTGCGCAGGGCGGCGTACGCTCGAAGTGCGTGAATCGGGAGGTCGTCATGGAGATCCTGCTTCTGATCCTGGCCGCCGTCGCCATCAGCATGCTGGTGTCGTGGTTCCTCAGTGCGCGGGTGGTGCGCCAGATCGAACGAGGAGTCGTCTTCCGGCTCGGCCGCGCGCAGAGCGAGGTGCGCAGGCCGGGCCTGACGATGCTGGTCCCGTTCGTCGACAAGATGACGAAGGTGAACGTCCAGGTCGTCACCATGCCGGTGCCCGCTCAGGAGGGCATTACGCGTGACAACGTCACCGTCCGGGTGGACGCCGTCGTCTACTTCCGCGTGATCGACCCGTGGCGGTCAGCGGTGGTCGTCGAGGACTACAAGTTCGCGATCCTCCAGGTCGCCCAGACCTCCCTGCGGTCGATCATCGGCAAGAGCGAGCTCGACGACCTGCTCTCGAGCCGCGAGAAGCTCAACGAGGGCCTCGAGATCATGATGGACAGCCCCGCCGCCGGGTGGGGCGTGGAGATCGACCGGGTGGAGATCAAGGACGTCGCGCTGCCCGAGAGCATGAAGCGCTCGATGTCGCGGCAGGCGGAGGCCGAGCGTGAGCGGAGGTCGCGGGTCATCACGGCCGACGGCGAGCTCCAGGCGTCGGAGAAGCTCTCACAGGCCGCACAGGTGATGAGCGCGACGCCCGCGGCGCTGCAGCTCCGGCTGCTCCAGACGATGGTCGAGGTGGCGGCCGAGAAGAACTCCACGCTGGTGCTGCCGTTCCCGGTGGAGATGCTGCGGTTCTTCGAGGCGGCCGCGCGGGGTGAGGCCATCGTGCCGGCTGCCAGCGCACCGACCGAGGCGGGGACGGGAGACGCTGTCGCTCCTCGGTCCGAACCGCTCCTGCGGAGCTCGGCGAACGCCGTACCGAACGGCGTCGAGCACCCCGAAGCCTCCTGAGGGTCAGAACAACCGGTCGTCGGCGTTGTCGAGCCCGCGCAGGGCGTCGTAGTCGACGACCGCGCAGGAGATGCCGCGGTCGAGGGCGAGCACTCGCGCCTGCGGCTTGATCTCCTGGGCCGCGAAGATGCCGCGGACCGGGGCGAGCAGGGGGTCGCGGTTGAGCAGCTCGAGATAGCGCGTGAGCTGCTCGACCCCGTCGATCTCGCCGCGCCGCTTGATCTCGACCGCCACCGAGGCGCCGGCGGCGTCGCGGCACATCAGGTCGACCGGGCCGATCGCGGTGGGGAACTCGCGCCGGACCAGCGTCAGCCCGTCGCCCAGGTGGGCCGGGTGCTCGGCGAGCAGCTCCTGGAGGTGCTTCTCGACCCCGTCCTTCTGCAGGCCCGGGTCGAGGCCGAGCTCGTGGGAGGTGTCGCTGAAGACCTCGTCGATGAGGATCTGGAGCGTGTCCTCGGGCCCCTTCGAAGTGGCCCGAGAGGTCACCGTCCAGAGCGCGGCGCCCTCCTCGGTGGTGTCCTCGCGCAGGGTGCAGGGCGGGGACATCCAGTTCAGCGGCTTGTAGGAGCCGCCGTCGGAGTGGATCAGCACCGACCCGTCGGCCTTGATCATCAGCACCCGCGTGGCCATCGGCAGGTGGGCGGTGAGCCGGCCGGCGTAGTCCACCTGGCACCGAGCGACGACAAGCCTCACGGGCGGTGACCCTACCCGGTGCGGCAGACTCCCTCGCATGCCGGAACGGGTGGTGGTCGTCGGCGCCGGGGTGCTCGGCCTCAGCTGCGCGCTGCGGCTGCTCGAGGCCGGCCACCGGGTCGACGTACTGGCTCGCGAGCTCCCGCTGGAGACGACCTCGGCGGTCGCCGCAGCCATCTGGTACCCCTACCTCGCGTTCCCCCAGGACAAGGTCACGGCCTGGGCCGCGACGTCGTACGACGTGTTCGCCGGGTTGGCGGACGACGCCGAGACCGGGGTCACCATGCGTCGCGGCACGGAGCTGCTGCTGGCCGAGTCGCCGGACCCCTGGTGGGTGGCGGCCGTCCCGGACCTGGAACGGGCCGCACCTCGGACGCCGTACCGCGACGCCTGGTCGTTCGTGACGCCGGTCGTCGACATGCCGCGCTACCTGGTCTGGCTGCACGCCCGGGTGCTCGACGCGGGCGGCACGGTCACCCGGATGGCGCTGCCGCACCTGCCGGAGGGCCCGCTCGTGGTCGACTGCAGCGGTCTCGGGTCCCGCCACCTCGCCGACGACCCGACCACCACGCCGGTGCGAGGGCAGGTCGTGGTGGTGGAGCAGATCGGGCTCGAGGAGTGGTCGCTCGCCGAGGACGGCCCGACCTACGTCATCCCGCGGGCCGACGACATCGTCGTCGGGGGCACCGAAGACGCGGGGGAGTGGGACCGGACGCCGTCACCCGTGACCGCCGCCGAGATCCTGCGTCGCGCCGTCGCCCTGGTGCCTGGGCTCGCGAGCGCGCGGGTGCTGCGGCACAAGGTCGGGCTCCGACCCGCCCGTCCCGAGGTGCGGCTCGAGCGCGTCGGGGACGTCATCCACTGCTACGGCCACGGCGGCGCCGGTGTCACCCTCTCCTGGGGCTGCGCAGCCGAGGTCGCTGCCCTCGCCGACGTCGCCGGCGCGTGAGCCGAGGGTCTGCTCGTGTGAGGAACCTCGCGCTGACGGCGCTGTCACGCGTGGGAGGATTCGCCCCATGACGAGCACCACCGCGCCCGGGACCCCTGTCAGCACTCGCGATTTCGACACCATCGGCGTCGTCGGGCTGGGCACCATGGGAGCCGGCATCGCCGAGGTCTTCGCCCGCAACGGCTTCTCCGTGATCGGTGTCGAGGTCACCGAGGACGCCGTCGAGCGCGGCCGCCAGCACCTCGAGCACTCCACCGGCCGTGCGGTGGCGCGCGGGAAGCTGAGCGAGGAGGACCAGGCGGCATTGATCGACCGGGTGTCGTTCTCGACGTCCCTGAAGGACCTGGCCGAGGCCGACTTCGTGGTCGAGGCGGTCGTGGAGTCGCTCGAGGTCAAGAAGTCGATCTTCCGCGACCTCGAGGGCATCGTGAAGCCCGAGGCGATCCTGGCCACCAACACCTCGAGCCTGAGCGTCACCGAGATCTCGACCGCCAACCTCCACCCGGGCCGCGTCATCGGCGTCCACTTCTTCAACCCGGCCCCGGTGCAGAACCTGGTCGAGATCATCCGCACCGTCGTCACCGAGCCCGAGGTGCTCGACGACGTGAAGGCACTGGTCGCCCGGCTCGGCAAGAGCCCGGTGATCTGTGGTGACCGGGCCGGCTTCATCGCGAACACCCTGCTGTTCGGCTACCTCAACCACGCGGTCTCGATGTACGAGGGCCGGTTCGCGACCCGCGAGGACATCGACGCCGCCATGCGGTTCGGCTGCGGCTACCCGATGGGCCCGCTGGCGCTGCTCGACCTGATCGGCCTCGACACGGCGTACGAGATCCTCGACACGATGTACAAGCAGGGTCGCGACCGCCTGCACGCGCCGGCCCCGATCCTCAAGCAGCTGGTCACGGCGGGGATGCTCGGCCGCAAGACCGGCCGCGGCTTCTACACCTACGAGGGCCCCGACAGCCCGGTCGTGGTCGCCGACGCGCACACGCCCGACGCCACCCACCCGCCGCAGCTGCGCCGGCCGATCTCGACGGTCGGCGTCGTCGGCACCGGCACCATGGCGACCGGCATCGTCGAGGTCTTCGCCAAGGCCGGGTTCGACGTCACTTACGTCGGGCGCTCGGACGCCAGGGTCGACGCGGTCCGCACTGCGATCGAGCGCTCGCTCGACAAGGCGATCCAGCGCGGCAAGCTCGAGGAGCCGGCCAAGTCCGAGGCGCTGTCGCACCTCACCGGCACCACGAAGCTCGACGACCTCGCGTCCGTCGACATCGTGATCGAGGCGATCGCGGAGGACCTCGCGGTCAAGACCACCCTCTTCGAGAACCTCGACGAGATCTGCAAGCCCGGTGCGATCCTGGCCACGACCACCAGCAGCCTGCCGATCATCTCGTGCGCCAAGTCCACCAACCGCCCGCAGGACGTCATCGGCATGCACTTCTTCAACCCCGCGCCGGTGATGAGGCTGGTGGAAGTCGTCTCGACAGTCACCACCTCCGACGACGTGGCCGAGACGGTGCTGGCGCTGTGCGACCAGGTGGGCAAGGTCGCGGTCTCGTGCGGCGACCGCGCCGGCTTCATCGTGAACGCGCTGCTGTTCCCCTACCTCAACGACGCGGTCAAGATGCTCGAGGCCCAC
>JAHEXO010000305.1 GCA_023252065.1 Nocardioides sp.
CTCGTGGTCAACACCGCGAGCGCCTGCGGCTTCACGCCCCAGTACGAGGGGCTGCAGAAGCTCTCCGACACCTACGGCGACCGCGGCTTCGTCGTGCTCGGCTTCCCCTGTGACCAGTTCGGCCACCAGGAGCCCGGCACCGAGGAGGAGATCGCCGGCTTCTGCCAGAAGAACTACGGCGTCTCCTTCCCCATGTTCGCCAAGGTCGAGGTCAACGGCGACGGCGCGCACCCGCTCTACCAGTGGCTCAAGGACGAGAAGCGCGGCGTCCTCGGCGGCGCGATCAAGTGGAACTTCACCAAGTTCCTCCTCGGCCGCGACGGCACCGTGCTGGCCCGGTTCGGCTCCACCAAGGACCCCGCCGACCTCAGCGACGACATCGAGAAGGCCCTCGCCGCCGAGGCCTGAGGCCGACGTCGAATTCCCCGCTCGAGCGGGTAACTCATCACTTAGTGGGGGAAATTGGGGCCAACAAGTGCAGAGTTCCCCGCTCAGGCGGGGAATTCGTGACGGCGCCGAGTCAGTCGGTGCTCTCCGTCGCGTAGAGCGCGGCGCCGACGATGCCGGCGTCGTTGAGCAGCTGGGCCGGGATGATCTCGGTGTCGATGTCGATCAGGTCGAGGAACTTGTCGGCCTTCTTGCTGACCCCACCGCCGACCACGAACAGCTCGGGGGAGAAGAGCTGCTCGAGCTTGCGGTAGTAGGTCGTCAGCCGCACGGCGTAGTCCTCCCAGGACAGCTCCTCCTTCTCCTTGGCACTGTGGGCGGCGCGCTTCTCGGCGTCGTGGCCGTCGATCTCGAGGTGGCCGAGCTCGGAGTTGGGCACCAGGACGCCGTCGTAGACCATCGCCGAGCCGATGCCGGTGCCGAGGGTGGTCACGATGACCAGGCCCCGGCGGCCCTTGGCCGCGCCGTAGCGGACCTCCGCCAGGCCGGCTGCGTCGGCGTCGTTGACGACGTGGACGTCGCGGCCGGTCCGCTCGGTGAACAGCCGGTTTGCGTCCTCGCCGATCCACGCCTTGTCGATGTTGGCCGCCGAGTGCACCACGCCGTGGACGACGACGCCCGGCACCGTGACCCCGACCTTGCCGTCGGAGTCGTCGAACTTCGCCAGCAGCTCGGCGAAGACCTCGGCCACCGCCTTGGGGCTCGCGGGCTGGGGGGTGTCGATGCGGACCCGTTCCTCGGCGAACTCACCCTGCTCGAGGTCGACGGGGGCGCCCTTGATCCCGCTTCCGCCGAAGTCGATACCGAACGGGCGGTGTGCCGCGGCGCTGCTGCTCATGCTCCATCTCATCCCCCCGGCGACCCGAGAGGCAAACCCCGCCCTTGTCCGCTGGGTTTACGAACTGTGTCTTCTTGTAAGCCTCGGGCATGTCATCTCGGGCCGACATGCTCCGGCAGCGGGTCGGCGTCGGGGAGCGGGAGCGCTACGAGCGGGTCGACCCGTCGCACTCGTGGAACTCCGACAACATCGCCACCAACGTGCTGCTCTACCACCTGCAGCGGCACAGCGACCACCACGCGAACCCGGGCCGGCGCTACCAGTCGCTGCGCGACTTCGAGGAGAGCCCCGTGCTGCCCACGGGCTACGCCGGGATGATCCTCCTCGCGCTCGTCCCGCCGGTGTGGCGGCGGGTCATGGACCGGAGAGTGGTCGCCCACTTCGGGGGCGACGTCACCCTCGCCGACCTCTCCCCCGCAGGCGCGCGCGCGTCCTCGCGCGGTACGGCGTGGGCCCGGCCGCCGTCACGGAGGAACCTTCGGGACTGGGGCGGCGCGTCGTCCGGGCGACGTCGTACGACGAGACCACCGCTGCGGCCGCCGCGGCCAAGCCCCTCGACGTCCTCTCCGGCTCCTCCGCGACGCCGTCCGGGGAGGGCGCCGCCCCGGCCGCGGGCGTTCCGCTGGTTGAGGAGGGCCGTCAAGGCCCGTCTCGAAACCACGCGGACCTACGCAGCGGGCCGGGTCAGGGCGACGAGGCGCTGGTGTGGCGGTGCCCGTCGTGCGAGTACACCTACGAGGTGGTCGGGGGGGAGGAGCGGGAAGGCTTCGCGGCCGGGACGGCGTCGGCGGAGATCCCCGACTCCTGGTGCGGCCCGGACTGCGGGTGCGGGAGAAAGTCGACTTCGTCGCCGTCGAGCAACAGCGCGCTTCCTAGACTGGTCGGGTGACCCCCGCCGTCGACACCCCCACCATGCACGACCGAGTGGTCGCGGCGGCGTCCGAGCTGACCCTCGAGGGTGGCTGGTCGAGCGTCACCATGGGCCGGCTCGCCCAGCGGGTCGGGGTCTCCCGGCAGACCGTCTACAACGAGGTCGGCTCCAAGCCACAGCTCGCCGAGGAGATGGTCCTCGCCGAGCTGGCGAAGTTCCTCACGGTGGTCGACGCCGCCTTCGACGACCACCCCACCGACCTGGTCGAGGGGATCCGTGCAGCAGCCTTCGGCGTGCTCGAGCTCGCGGTCGGCAACGCCTTCCTGCAGGCGGTCGTCTCCGCGTCGTACGGCGCCGCCACCGAGCTGCTCCCTCTGCTGACCTCACGCAACGACGCCCTGGTGCAGACCGCGACGGACCTCCTCCGGCGTCGGGTCCTCACCTACGACCTGCAGGTCACCGAGCGTCAGCTCGAGGCCGCGATCGACATGGTGGTCCGGCTCGTGCTCTCCCACGTCGTCCATCCGACGGCGGCACCGGCGGACACCGCCGACGACATCGCCTGGATCTCGGGCCGGACGTTGTGTCCGTGACCGCCGAGTGAGCGCCGAGCCGACGGCCGGCACCGTCACCTACACCTCTGCCACCGGGCGCGGGGTGATCCTCGCGGCAGTGCTCGGCTCGGGGATGGTGATGCTCGACGGCACGGTCGTGAACGTCGCGCTGCGCACCATCGGCACCGACCTCGACGCCTCGCTGCCCCAGCTGCAGTGGATCAGCAACGCCTACCTGCTGGCGCTGGCCAGCCTGATCCTCCTCGGCGGCGCGCTCGGCGACCGGCTGGGTCGCCGCCGGATGTTCGTGACCGGGGTGGTCGCGTTCGCGGCCGCCTCCGTCGTCTGCGGGCTGGCCCCGGACCCGGGCACGCTGATCGCGGCGCGTGCCCTGCAGGGGGTGGGCGGTGCCCTGCTGACCCCGGGCAGCCTGGCGATCATCGAGGCCGTGTTCAGCCACGAGGACCGTGGCCGCGCGATCGGTGCCTGGACCGGACTGGGCAGCATCGCCGCCGCCGTCGGACCGTTCGTCGGCGGCGCCCTCGTCCAGTACGCCGACTGGCGCTGGATCTTCTGGATCAACGCTCCGATCGCGGCCGTCACGGTGCTGGTGACGCTGCGCTACGTGCCCGAGACCCGGGCGCCCAGCGAGGGCCGCTTCGACGTGCCGGGGGCCGTGCTCGCGGCGGTCTCACTCGGGTCGCTGACCTACTGGCTGATCGAGTGGCACAGCAGGTTCGCGGTGCCGGCCCTCGTCGTCGGGGTCACCGCCGGGGCGGCGTTCCTCCTCGTCGAGCACCGGACGAGGCACCCGATGCTCCCGCTCGACCTGTTCTCGTCGCGGGTGTTCTCGGCCGCCAACGCGATGACGCTGCTGGTCTACGCCGCCCTCGGGGCGATCCTGTTCTTCCTGGTCATCGACCTGCAGACAGTCCTGGGGTACGGCGCCCTGGCGGCCGGGCTGTCCACCTTGCCGATCACAGTGATCATGCTGCTGCTGGCGGCTCGCGGAGGGGCGCTCGGCACCCGGATCGGGCCACGCATCCCGATGACCGTCGGGCCGCTGGTGATGGCGGTCGGGGTGGCCTGGCTGTCGCGGCTCGACGCCGGGTCGTCGTACTGGCTCGCGGTGCTGCCGCCGCTCGTGGTCTTCTCCCTCGGCCTCGCACTGATGGTCGCGCCGCTGACGATGACCGTGCTCGCGGCCGCCTCCGACGAGCGGGCCGGGATCGCCAGCGGCGTCAACAACGCGGTCGCCCGGGCCGGTTCGCTGTTCGCCGTGGCGGCCCTGCCGGTGGCGGTGGGGCTCAGCGGCGACCAGTACGACCAGGCGGCGGCGTTCAGCAGTGCCTTCCAGTCGGCCCTGCTCGTGTGCGCCGGGCTGCTGGTCGCCGGCGGGTTGGTGTCGTCGGTGACCATCCCGGCCGGGCCGCTCGCACGCCCGG
>JAHEXO010000306.1 GCA_023252065.1 Nocardioides sp.
CGTCTCACTGGCCGAGGTGAAGCCACGGTTGCGCGGCTGGCTGCACCTGGGGACCGCCCCGGTGACGCTCGCAGCCGGGATCGTCCTGATCGCGCTGTCCCCGACGGCGACCGCCCGATGGGGCTCGGCCGTCTACGTCGTCTCCGCGGTCATGCTGTTCACCACGTCGGCGATCTACCACCGGGGACGCTGGTCGCCCCGGGTCGGAGCCCTGCTCCGGCGCGCCGACCACGCCAACATCTTCCTGCTGATCGCCGGCACCTACACGCCGTTCTGCCTGTTGCTGCTGTCCGGCACCACGCGCGTCGTGATGCTGACGGTGATCTGGGCCGGCGCCCTCCTGGGGATCGTGTTCAAGGTGTTCTGGATGGGCGCACCGCGCTGGCTGCACACCCCCGTCTACATGGTGTTCGGGTGTGCCGCGGTGGTGGTGCTGCCGGAGTTCGCGCGCGGCTCGGAGCGGCTCGGCGTGGGCATCGGGGTGGCGGTGATGATCCTGATCGCGCTCGGGGGCGCGCTCTACCTGCTGGGCGGGGTGGTCTACGGCTTCCGGCGGCCCAACCCGTGGCCGCGATACTTCGGGTTCCACGAGGTGTTCCACACCCTCACCATCCTGGCCTTCGTCAGCCACTACGTCGGCGTCTCGCTGGCGACGTACTCCTCGCGCTGAGCCAGGCACTGAGCGAGGCGGCTGGAGACCTCCGTCACTCATGGCCCGATCGAGGAACAATCGGGTGCGCTGCCGCGTCAGACCCGGGGTATGGCTGAGAACTCGCACACCCTGAACTACCCGACCGTCGTCGCCGGAGCGGTGGCCGCGGCGACGGCAACCGCCCTGTCGACGCAGCTGGGCCTGGTGGGCACCATCCTCGGCGCGGCGGTGGCCAGCATCATCTCGGCGGTGGTCACCAACGCCCTCGCGCACTGGATCGCCCGCATGCACAGCGCGACCCGCGACCGCGACCCGGCGCCGATCCGCCAGGTGCTGGTCGGGGTCGCCGGGATCGTGCTGGTGGTGATGGCCTTCCACACCGGGCTCGACCTGGTCAGCCGCGGCCTGCCCACGCACGGCTTCGGCGGGCGGCTGGTGGCGCAGATCGGCCTGCGCTGACGGTCAGCCCGAGACCGGTCGGCCCGAGACTCGCACCGGGACCGGTCGGACCGGGACCCGGACGGTGAAGGTGGATCCTCGTCCCGGGCTCGACGAGAGTGCGATACCACCGCCGAGCCGGGTGACGATGCGGTGGGAGATCGCCAGTCCGATGCCGGCACCCGGCAGTCCGTTCACGCGGTCGCGGCTGCGCCGCATGATGTCGAAGACCACCTCCTGCTCGTCCTCGGGGATCCCGACGCCGTCGTCCTCGCACACCATCTCCACGAAGTCGCCGTCGCGCACCACCCGTACCCGCACCTCGCCACCCGGTGGGCTGTACTTCACCGCGTTGCCGACGACATTGCCGTAGGCGCGGGTCAGCACCTCGGCGTCGACCAGGGCCGGCACCGGGTCCGGCGCCTCGAGGGTCACCGTCACACCACGGGCCTGGGCCTCGACCTCGGTGTGCCGGCACGCGTCACCGACGAGGACGACCACGTCGACCTCGCGGGCGGTCTGGTCGAGGCTGCCCTCTTCGACCCGGGCCAGCGCGAGCAGGTCGTCGACGAGACCGGAGAGCCGCTCGGCGCTGCGCCGGATGGCTGCGACCCGATGGGCGCCGGCCTCGGCCGGCAGCCCTTCGGACTCGAGGAGCTCGGTGTTGAGCGTGATCGCAGTCAGCGGGGTGCGCAGGTCATGGGTGATCGAGGCGACCAGGTCGCGGCGGTACTGGTCCAGCTGCCGCAGCTCGTCGAGCAGCTGGAGGTCGTGGCGGCGGACCTCGAGCTGGCTGAGCAGGATGCCGAGCCGACGACCGAGACCGCCGAGGGCGTCGCGCTCCTCGTCGGACCAGGGCCGGTCGTCGCCGGAGCGGAGCACGAGCAGGGCGCCGCGGACCGTCGTACCGCTGCCGATGCTCGCGAGCAGGGCCTGCTCGCGCCGGGCCAGATCGGCGACGCGACCGAGCAGCGGACGCTCGTCGTGGGTGAGCGTGGAGTCGAACCGCCAGCACTCGTCGACCAGCGGCTCCACGAGCGCGCAGATGTCGGGCCCGAGCCGGTTGCCGACGTCGAAGGGGTACGACGCGGCCTCCATGTGAACGCCGGCCACCTCCGCGCAGGCCCAGACGCCCCGGCTGCGCAGCATGTCGGCCACCCCGGGCGCGACGGCCCGCAGCAGAGCGACGACGTCGAGCTGCTGGGCGGCCAGGCTGAGCACCGACTGGGCGGCGTCGGACATCCGCAGCTGCTCGGCCAGTGCGTGGTTCTCCCGGACGAGGGACAGCGCCAGCCGCGCCTGGTCGGCGTACAGCTCCACCAGCACACAGGCGCCGGCCTCGAGGTCGGCGAGGTCGATCTGGCCGACCGTCGTCAGGACCCCGAGGAGCTCACCGGTGGGGGTGCACAGGGGTGCGAGCAGGACGTCGCGGGACTCGGGTGATCCGGGAACGCCGGACGGGTCGTTGCTCGGGAGCGCGACGTGGGGCAGCGCGCCGCCACCGGTGACGTGCAGATGCCCGAGCCGCTCGGCGTGCTCCAGGCTGCGGGCGAGGTCGTCCCTGCGCCAGCGGAGACCGGGCAGCTCGTCGGGGTCTGCCGCGGGGAGCGTGCCCGCGACCGCGATGACCTCGAGCCACTTGTCGTCGAGGACGCGGCTGACGAGGGCGCCGTCGGCGCCGGCGACGCTCCGGACCGACTCCGCGATGCGCGTGAGATCGTCGACGAGCGGGGTGGATGTCTCCCCCGCGGTTGGATCCCCCATCCGAACCTCGTTCTGGTTCGCCGCTCCCCCCGGACGCGGTAGCGGCAAGACTAGAGGAACCGAGCACCCTCCGGAGCAAAATCGTCGGGGCTCGTCACGGGGGCGACGCAGACCATCGAGCGGCACACGTACGCCGCCGGTCGGCCGCCGACCGGACCTCGCCCCTCGAGCAGCGGGATGCCGGGCACCGCTGCGTCGGCGACCACGACGGTGGCGCCCGGCCAGGCCCGGGCCCGCCGCTCGAGGTGGTCGCGATCGGGTCCCGACGGGCCGACCACCGCGATCTCGGGCGCCCCGGCGAGCACGGCCTGCGCCGCCGCCAGCGACCAACCCGCGAACCGGGGCGCGCGCCGCGCGAGCTCGGCGACGCCGGTCAGGGCCTCCTCCGCGGCGTCGCTCCACCGGGCGTCACCGGTCAGCGCGTGGGCGGCGAGCAGGGCGTTGATCATCGTCGAGGTGCCGGACGGGCTGGCGTTGTCGCTGGGGTCCCGAGGCCGGGTGACCAGGCGCTCGCCGTCGGAGGGGGTGTCGTGGAAGCCCCCGTCGTCGGCCCGGAACAGCCGCAGCGCCGTGTCGAGGAGGTCGGTGGCGCGCGTCAGCCAGGTCTCGTCGGCGGTCACCCCGCAGAGCGCGAGGAAGCCCGCCGCCACGGCACCGTGGTCCTCCAGCACGGCCATCGGGGCGCCGACGCGACCGTCGCGGGAGACCCGACGCAGCCGGCCGTCGACGAGATGGACGTCGGCCAGCAGCCCGCCCACTCGCAGGGCGGCGTCGACGTACCGCTCCTCTCCGAGCAGCCTCCCCGCGTCGCAGAGACCGCTGATGGCCAGCCCGTTCCAGGCGGCCACGACCTTGTCGTCGCGGGCCGGGCGCACCCGCTCCTCCCGCGCGGCGAGCAGGCGGCGTCGTACGTCGTCGAACCGGGCCGGATCGTCGGGGTCGCGGAGGAGCTGAAGGGTGGACGTGCCGTGCTCGAAGGTGCCGGTCACCTCGAGCACCTCAGCGGCCCAGGCGCCGTCGTCCGGACCGAGCACCTCGGTGAGCTGGTCGGGCGTCCAGACGTAGAAGCGGCCCTCCTCGCCCTCGCTGTCCGCGTCGAGCGCCGAGGCGAGGCCACCCTCCGCCGTGGTGAGCTCGCGGAGGAGGAAGTCGCCGGTGAGCCGGGCGATCCGGTCGCCGAACGGCGTACCCCAGCGGGCGTAGAGACCGAGCAGCTGGGCGTTGTCGTAGAGCATCTTCTCGAAGTGCGGCACCACCCATCCGGCGTCGACGCTGTAGCGC
>JAHEXO010000307.1 GCA_023252065.1 Nocardioides sp.
GTCGAGCGCGTGCTGGAGGGCCTGGATCCGGGTGACGACGAGCTGGTAGTCGTCCTGCACGTCGCCGGGCGCACTCCCCTCGAGCTCCTGGAGGATCGGCAGCGCCTGGAGCACGCCGGCGGCCGAGCCGGCGGCGGCGATCGAGCCGAGCTGCGACTGGCGGGCCCGGACGGTCTCGCAGTAGTCCTTGCCCGTGTTGCTGCCACAGCCCGCCAGCAGCGGGACGACGAGGAGGGTGGCTGCGAGACCGGCCCGTCTCACCCGCGCAGCTTCCGGAGCCGCTCGTTGAGCCGGTCGGCGGCGTCCGCCAGGCCGGCCGGGCCGGCGCCGAGCAGCTCGCGTGAGGTGCTGGGCAGCACCTGGCCGAGGCTGTGACCGAAGACCCGCCGCAGGTCGTCGTCGGTGCCGCCCTGCGCGCCGTACCCCGGGGCGAGGATCGGTCCGTTGAAGGCCAGGTCGTGCGTGCCGGGGTCGACGGCGGCGCCGACGACCGCACCGAACGAGCCGAGCGGCTCGGCTCCGGCGTTGAGCCGGCGCAGATGGTCGAGGACGACGTCGGCGACGGCGCGCCCGGACGGCGACCGGGCCTCCTGCACCTCGGGGCCCTCGGGGTTGGAGGTGAGGGCCAGCACGAACACGCCGGTGCCGTGCTTGCGGGCGGTCTCGACCATCGGGTCGAGGGACCCGACGCCGAGGTAGGGGCTGGCGGTGATCGCGTCGGCGGCGATCGGTGAGGCGGGGTCGAGGTAGGCGTCGGCGTAGGCCTGGGTGGTCGAGCCGATGTCGCCGCGCTTCACGTCGAGCAGCACCAGGGCACCGGCCTCCCGGCAGGTGGCGATGACCCGCTCGAGCACCGCCACGCCACGGCTGCCGAAGCGCTCGTAGAACGCCGACTGGGGCTTGACGATCGCGACCCTGGGCGCGAGCGTCTCTGCCGCGGTCAGCGCGAACCGCTCGAGCCCGGCGAGGTCGGGGTCGAGGCCCCAGCCGCGCAGGAGGGCGTCGTGGGGGTCGATGCCGGCGCAGAGCGGGCCGCGGTCGTCGACAGCGGTGTGCAGGCGGGCTCCGAACGTGGTAATGCGGCTCCTGGCTGTGGGTGGGTGGTCGCGGACTGGGCGACGGACTGGGCGATGGCTCGCACGACGCGGCGCGGCCAGAGCGGCCCGCCGTAGACGAAGCCGGTGTAGGCCTGGACCAGCGTCGCTCCGGCGCCGAGCCGAGTCACTGCCTCCTCGGGGGTGGCGATGCCGCCGACCGAGATCACCGTGATGGTGGGGTCCTGGCTGCGGAGCAGGCGCAGCACCTCCAGCGAGCGGCGACGCAGCACCGGGCCCGACAGTCCCCCGGCCCCGAGGGCCGCGACCTCGGCGGGCGGTGTGCGCAGCCCGTCGCGCGAGACGGTGGTGTTGGTGGCGATCAGGCCGTCGAGCCCGCGCTCGCGGGCCAGCGCGGCCACCGCGACGACGTCGTCGTCGGCCAGGTCGGGGGCGATCTTGACCAGCAGCGGCATCGGCTGGCCGGCTGCGTCGTCGGCGACGCGACCCACCTCGTCGAGCAGCGGCCCGAGCCGGTCGACCGCCTGGAGGCTGCGCAGGCCCGGGGTGTTGGGCGAGGAGACGTTGACCACGAGGTAGTCGGCATGGGGGGCGAGCAGGCGGGCACTCAGGGCGTAGTCGGCGAGGACGGCCTGCTCGTCGGCCTCGTCGACGACCTTCGACTTCCCGATGTTGATGCCGAGCACCGGCCGCTGGAGCGGACGCTGGCCGATGCGGCCGGACAGCCGCCGGTCACGGCGGTCGAGCCTCTTCGAGCGTCGCGCGAGCCGCTCGGCGACCACCTCGGCGCCGTCGTTGTTGAAACCCATCCGGTTGACGATCGCCCGGTCGGCGGGGAGCCGGAAGAGCCGGGGCTGCTCGTTGCCGGGCTGGGGGCGGGCGGTGACGGTGCCGACCTCGACGAACCCGAAGCCGAGCGCGCCGAGGGCGTCGATCCCGACCGCGTTCTTGTCGAAGCCCGCGGCCAGACCCAGCGGGTTGGGGAAGGTCAGGCCCATGGCCGTCACCGGTGACGGTGGGGTACGGACGAAGGCCTTGGTCAGCGGTCGGCCCGCGCGGATCGCCCGGAAGCCGAGGTGGTGGGCACGCTCGGGGTCGACCCTGGTCAGGACCCGGTCGAAGACGCGGTCGTAGGCGGTCACCGGCTCACCGGCGAGCCCAGTCCTGGAGTGACCGCACCCCGATGTCGCCACGGATGCGGGCCTCGATGCCCTGCACGGCCGCTCCCAGCCCCTGGACGGTGGTGATGCAGGGGACGTTGGCCCGTACGGCGGCGGTCCGGATCTCGTAGCCGTCGACGCGCACCGAGCCGCCGCTGCCGGACGACCCGTGCGGGGTGTTCACGACCAGGGCGACGTCGCCGTCGGCGATGAGCTGCACGGTGGTCGGCTCGCCGTGGGGGCCAGGCCCGTCGAAGTGCTTGCGGACCACGGTGGCGCGGACGCCGTTGCGCCGCAGCACCTCGGCGGTGCCCTGGGTGGCCAGGATCTCGAAACCGAGGTCGGCGAGCACCTTGATCGGGAAGATCATCGAGCGCTTGTCGCGGTTGGCCATCGACACGAACACCCGCCCGGAGGTCGGCAGCGAGCCGAACGCCGCGGCCTGGGCCTTCGCGAACGCGCGGCCGAAGTCGGCGTCGAAGCCCATCACCTCGCCGGTCGACTTCATCTCGGGGCCGAGCACGGTGTCGACGTAGCGGCCGTCGGGCTGGCGGAACCGGTTGAACGGCATCACCGCCTCCTTGACCGCGATCGGGGCGTCGGCCGGCAGGCTCCCTCCGTCACCGGAGCCCGGCAGCAGGCCCTCGGCCCGCAGCTGCTTGATGGAGTCGCCGAGCATCACCCGGGCCGCGGCCTTGGCCAGCGGCGTCGACGTTGCCTTGGAGACGAACGGCACGGTGCGGCTGGCGCGCGGGTTGGCCTCGAGCACG
This sequence comes from Nocardioides sp., assembly GCA_023252065.1. The sequence continues at coordinate 2,986 of JAHEXO010000307.1, forward strand.
TAGAGCACGTCGGAGCCGAGGGCGAACTGGATGTTGATCAGCCCCAGCACCCCGACCCCGCGCGCGATCGCCTCGGTGGCCTCGCGGATCCGCTCGATCTCGCGCTCGCCGAGGGTGATCGGCGGCAGCGCGCACGCCGAGTCGCCCGAGTGGATGCCGGCCTCCTCGATGTGCTCCATGACACCGCCGAGGAAGAGCTCGTCGCCGTCGAAGATCGCATCGACGTCGATCTCGACCGCGTCGTCGATGAACCGGTCGACCAGCACCGGGTGCTCCGGGCTGATCGCGGTGGCGCGCGCGATGTAGCCCTCCAGCGCCTCGTCGTCGTAGACGATCTCCATGCCGCGGCCGCCCAGGACGTAGGACGGTCGCACCAGCACCGGGTAGCCGATCTCGCGGGCGATCTCCACCGCCTCGTCGTACGACGACGCCATGCCGTGCATCGGAGCCGTCAGCCCGGCCTCGTGGAGCACCCGCCCGAAGGCACCGCGCTCCTCGGCCAGGTGGATCGCCTCGGGGGTGGTGCCGACGATCGGGACACCGGCGTCCTCGAGGCCCTGGGCCAGGCCGAGCGGGGTCTGGCCGCCGAGCTGGCAGATGACGCCGGCCACCGGGCCGGCCTGCTGCTCGGCGTGCACGATCTCGAGCACGTCCTCGAGCGTGAGCGGCTCGAAGTAGAGGCGGTCGGAGGTGTCGTAGTCGGTGGAGACGGTCTCGGGGTTGCAGTTGACCATGATCGTCTCGAAGCCGGCGCCGCCCTCGCCCTGGCCGAGCGCCATCGAGGCGTGGACGCAGGAGTAGTCGAACTCGATGCCCTGGCCGATCCGGTTGGGGCCCGACCCGAGGATGATCACCGCCGGGGTCTCGCGGGGCTCGACCTCGGTCTCCTCGTCGTAGGAGGAGTAGTGGTAGGGCGTCGCGGCGGCGAACTCGGCCGCGCAGGTGTCGACGGTCTTGAACACCGGGCGGATCCCCAGGGCGTGGCGTACGCCGCGGACGACGTCAGCGGTCATCCCGCGGATCTTGCCGATCTGGGCGTCGGAGAAGCCGTGCCGCTTGGCCAGGCGGAGCAGCTCGGGCGTCAGCTCGGGGGCCGCGGTGACGGCGGCGGCGACCTCGTTGATCAGCGCCAGCTGG